>DAOWHF010000299.1:0-2630 GCA_030641565.1 Methylomarinum sp. | reverse complement strand
CTTACAACAAGAAAATAGTTGCCAGTCCTAAAAAGGCCATAAAACCAATACAATCAGTTACAGTTGTTAGCAATACTCCACCTGCTAATGCTGGATCAATACCCATTTTATCCAAAACAAGCGGAATACTTGCTCCGGCTAGTGCCGCACAAACTAAATTAATCACCATAGCAGCGCCTAATAACATGCCTAAGTCCATATCCTGAAACCAAACACTGGCAATAAGTGCCACAACGACCGCCCACAATGCGCCATTAACCACGCCAACCGATAATTCCTTAAACAATAACTGAGTTGCATTAGCACGACTAACTTGTCGCAACGCCAAACCCCTAACAACAAGCGTTAACGTTTGACTTCCTGCAATTCCCCCCATACTGGCAACGATTGGCATTAAAACAGCTAAGGCAACAATTTCTTCCAATGTCGCTTCAAATAGCCCAATAACCCATGAAGCTAAAAAGGCCGTCACTAAGTTAACACCCAACCAAACCGCTCGACGTTTAGCACTGGTCATAACAGGGGCAAACATATCCTGCTCTTCATCCAGACCCGCCATACTCATAATCGAGTGATCTGCTTCCTCTCTGATAACACCAACCACATCATCAATGGTAATACGCCCCATTAATCGTCCATTATCGGCAACAACTGGTGCAGAGAGCATTTGACGTTGCTCAAATAGCATAGCAACATCGGTTGCAGGCATTTGATAGGGAAGACCCTTAGTCTTTACGTCCATAGCATCAGCCACTTTAATACTTGGATCATTGGTTAATAAATCAGATAACGACAATACACCCAGGAAATGATCAGAACGATCAACTACAATCAAACTATCTGTTGAATCCGGCATTCTTTCACGCTTATGCAAATACCGCATAACAACATCGAGAGTAACATCAGGTCTTATTGTTAAGACATCCAAGGACATTAACCCACCAGCAGTATGGTCGTCATAGGTAAGTGCTGACTCAAGTCTATTACGCTCATGCACCCCCATAGACTCCATCACTTCAGAGAGCAATGGCTCAGGTAATACATGTAACAAGTCAACCATGTCATCTGATTCTAGATTTTCAGTGGCTTTAATCAGATCTTGCCTATCAGTGATTTTTAATAAGCCCTGACCCACTTCCGTACGCACTCTAACCAGAATCTCGCCCATTACACTTGGTGGAATAACATCCCACACTTTTGCTCTCTGCTCCGAATCTAATGCTTCAAGAATATTTGCTGTTTCTGCTGGATACAAAGAATGAACAAGGTTTCTTATCTCAACCTTTGTTCCAGCTTCTAATAATTCAATAACCTGGGCTAATAAATTTCTAATATTTTCTTGATTTATAATAGATGATGGCATGAGCAAATGTATAAAAGTAAAAAGGGTTATCTCTTTAGGATCCGACTTATATTTATAGAAGAATCCTTAGCTGTTATGCTTTCTAGCCCTCCCCAAAAGGAGAAGAGCTTATGTAATCTCGAATCAAAACTATTTCCTGATTTTCTTAATAGTGCCTATAGCCTGAAACTATCAGATCGCCTGTTTCAGCGCATAGAGCAGTTACCGAGAAGTAAATATCTGTCCATGCAGTCGTTACTATCGACAAAAATCAACTTGCTATAATTCTGCACCATAAAACTGTGCGAAGTATATAATTTATTAATGCAACTCTCTGTGCCGAACAATTACATTTAATGTCTTGTTTTTAAAATGTTCCACTAGTGATTCAACCAGATAAACTGAACGATGCTGGCCGCCTGTGCACCCTATAGCAACTGTCAAATAACTGCGACTATCTTCTTCAAAACGCGGTAGCCACTTTTCAAGAAAATCACAAATATCTTGCAAAAATGCAACAGCATGATTTGATTCATTTAAAAAATCAATAACAGGATTATCTTTACCAGTAAACCCTCTTAAACCCGGATTCCAGTATGGGTTAGGCAAACAACGTGCATCAAACACAAAATCGGCATCAAGAGGAATACCATACTTATAGCCAAACGATTGAAACTGTATGGATAGATTTTTTTCGTTTTTCTTCTCAACATGACTTTTAACTAATTCACGTAGCTGATACAAATGCGTTCGACTGGTATCTATAATAATATTTGCATGTTTGAACACTGGTTTCAACATGTCTTGCTCGATTTTCAGCGCTTCTTGTAATGCTATATTAGAATCAGTTAATGGATGTTTACGTCTTGTTTCGCTGTACCGTTTAAGCAGAACAGCTTCTTCTGCTTGCAGAAATATTATTTCGCAATCAATACCTTTATTACGAATAGCATCTAAATTTTCTGCAAAATATAATAAACTTTCACTTTGGTTTCTGGCATCAATGCCTATCGCCGTTTTTTCACACATAATGCTATCGACCAACATAACATCACTGATAAAACTTTCTAGCAAAGTGATAGGTAAATTATCAATGCAGTAATAACCGCTATCTTCCAAAGTATCTAAAACGATACTTTTTCCCGACCCAGAAAGCCCACTAACAATTAAAAGTTTCATGCTACTCTTCAGAAAAAAGGCAAAAGGCTTTCAGAACGAATCATCAACCTTTTACCTTTGTTATTTAACTATCTATGACTTCCTGTTTTTTCTTTATGCTTGATAATTT
>DAOWHF010000329.1:0-18055 GCA_030641565.1 Methylomarinum sp. | reverse complement strand
TACCATTAACATCCGCATACTGCCCATTTCTCGGTCATAGACCATTGATAAGGAGCTTTGCATACCATTAAATAGCTGAATCATCCCCATTAAGCCTGGTGTTATATAAACCTCATACAGAATATACGTTTCATATGGCGGACTAATAGCCACACCTAATGCCGCCCTAAAGCCAGCAGCAAAAATAAATAACCAAACTAAAGGCCGAACCAAAGCAGAAATAAAACGCTCTCTTTGCCTGACAAACCGCCATAGCTCACGACCAATAATGCCCCACATCGCTCGCCAATAATGGATAATCATGCCTTCGCTCCCTGAGTTAATGATTCAAATGCTTCATTAATAGAGACTGTCTGAGTTGCTTTTAACACCTCACTTACCCTCCCTTGCTCTTTCACTTGCCCCTGATGCAGTATAACCAACTGATCTTCAGGGTAAATCTCATCGACTAAATGTGTCGCCCAAAATACCGCAAGCTGATGTTCTGTAGCCAATTGATGAACATGCTCTACAATTGATTTTCTACTCGGCATATCCAAGCCAACCGTGGGTTCATCCAACAATAGCAAAGCTGGCTTATGCAATAATGCCCTGGCAATTTCCACTCGTCGTCTATGACCGCCATTAAGCTGCCTGACCTTCTCAAGGCGTCTATCATACATATTCAAACGTTCCAATTCTTCCTGTATACGCTGACTTGCCAGTTTTCGTCCCATGCCATGTAATGCGGTGTGATAACGCAAATTCTGCATAACCGTTAAGTCCATATCTAATGTGGTTTGTTGAAACACCACCCCTAACTTAGCCAAGGCGTTTCGGGTCTGCTTTTTTACATCAAACCCACAAAGTTGAATACGCCCCTCACGGGTATCATACAAGCGAGTAATTAAAGAAAATAAGGTGCTTTTACCCGCGCCATTAGGCCCCAATAAAATAGTACACTCTGATGCACCAACACTGAAACTCACCTTATCAAGTGCTTTTTTAGCATTGTAAGAAAAACTCAAATCTTCTACAGCAAGTGCTACTGGGTTCGCGTCCTGATTACTCATGGTTTTGAAACAACTCCCCAAGGGAAACGTCCAACAGCAATTGATTTAGTCACTTTATGATTTTCAAGATCAATAATCGAAATATCATTACTGCGTCCGTTAGTGGTATACAAGCGCTTTTGATCCGGTGAAAAAGCCAAATTCCAGACTCGCTGTCCAACTAATAAAAACTTTTCCACTTCCAATGTTTTAGCATTAATCACAGCCACTCGATTAGCAGGTCCAATTGCCACATAGCCCCACTGCCCCGCTTTATCAATAACCACACCCACGGGTTGAATTTTATCCGCTGTCACACCAGAAATATCCAGTTTAATAGTTTTAATGATCTGCTTCGTTGCAACATCCAGAATCATTAAAGTTCCTGCAATCTCAGAAGTAACCCATAACTGCTTATTATCAGCGGTAAAATTAGCCGCTCTAGGACGTGGATCAACCAATGTATTATCGACAATCTCATTGGTTTTAACATCAATCCAGTGAATCATATTGGTGGTTTCTGAGGCACTAATCACCCATTGGTTATCCGTACTCACCGCAATACCTTCCGGCTCGACCCCCACCTTTATCTGCGTAACTTCTTGCTTACTAGGAACATCAATGACTGTGACTAAATTATCATCTTCATTTGAAATATATAATCGATCACCAGCAGGATTAAGCGCAAATGTCTCTGGATCTTCCCCTGAAGGCAACTGCCCTACTTCTGCATAAGTTTCTGTATCAATAATTTTGACGGTATCATCATCACTGGTGGCAACATATAAAAACTTGTTATCGGGGCTTAATGCAATACCCCTTGGGCGTTGACCTACCTCTACTGTTTTTATTAATTTACCAGCAATAGGATCGATAATAGCTAAGGCATTATCTTTTTCTAGGGTAACAAAAACAGTTTCGGCCTGAACCGCCAGGCTACTTAAACCCATCATTAAACCGGCATATAAAATTGATTTTTTCATTGCTTTAATACTCATTTAAACTGTTTTAATTTATTTTTTATTTGTTGTATAACTTGCTGCAAGCGACTCTCAGTTACACTTTTATCTGACTTAACGACTGGAACGGCATTAACCTTTTTTAAAGCCTTGCCACAACCCGATTCAGCCTGATCATAACCCAGGGTATCTAATTCTGTTTTTGGGTGTAAAAAACCTTCTATCGGTGATACCGCGACCAATGATCGAGCTGCTGCCAATAATACAGGCTGTCTTAACTGACCATTCCACGAACGAAATGACAAAGGCTTACCCTTATAACCTTGCAATGCAAATTGTTCACTTAACAAATAATCTTTGATGTCTTGCATTTGCGTAGACTTGGTTCGTACAGATGCCTCACCAATTGATCTAACCGCCAAATAAGCCGCATAATCTTGCTCTTCCATTCCTCGTTTCGCCTGCGCTTTAAATCGATTCTGGATTTGCACAGCTCCCCATTGCTCATGTGTTTGATGCCATGCTGTTGGCACTAAACCTTGCGTCCCTACAATTGGTCTTGGGTTCCAAGTCCGATAATCTAAGTATTCACCAAACAATCCTTGCTCATCTGCAACCACTAAAACATCATAATCGATATCTTGGGTAAACACTGGCACATCTGATTGCGCTGTTCTACGGGCATCATAATTATGCGTCCATTGTTTCTCTGCAACAATTTTCATCCCAAAACGATTCGCCGCACGCTTAATTGCGGATGAATATAATTTATCTTCAGTCGTCATGCCCGACACTAAAAACCATTTATTCCAGCGCTTTTTCATCATATATTGCGCCAATGCGTCTGCTCTCATGGCTCGACTGGGTAACATATGCAGAACATTATTAATGCACTGCTCATTTCGTAAGGCATCATCCGTGGTGGTCGCATCAAAAATGAGTTTGCCTTTAGCTGCATTGAGTCCGGCAATTTGTTTTAATTGTTCAGCGGGTAAATTACTGACAACAAAAACCGTATCCGCCTCCACTTGTTGCTTAAAGACTTCAGCAACATCAGCGACAATAGGCGCAATAATAGTCTTTAACTCATAGCGCTGCCGAGTAAACATCCCAGTGGTATTATTATCCATAATGGCCAACTCAGTACCGAGCCGTCCTTTTTGTTGAATAAACACATCAAGATTGGACAAAGCTGCAGGCACTTTTTGTTGCTGGGTAATATAGGCAATTTTTATAGTCTGGACATCCGTTGCACAAACTACATTAACTATCCCCAACAGTACAAAAAATAACGCTTTTCTAAAACAAAATTTCATATTAAAAACAGTAATAAAAGAAGATGACTTTAGTCATTCTGAAACATCCCTAGAAATAGGTTTGCCGATAAAATAGTAATACCTAAAAGCAAACCACCCACACCGCAATAGGCCAATACTTCGGTTATTATATGATGGTGTGCCGCATTTCTGCCAATAGAAGGTGCTAAAACAAACATTGAAAACCACGACAATGGATACAACCCACCCACCCCGATTAAAATAGCGGTATATTTTTTCCAACAATCTTTAAGTGATGAAAACATCACCAGCACAATTAATCCTATAGAAAATGCCGCTATTCCCGTTGCATGAAAATGCGCTCTCTGTGCATATCGCCATATCTTACTATTACTGTTTGCATCATGTAGCGTCGGATGCGCTGAAACACCATTTGATATATAACTTTTCACCGTATCCTCTGCAATGCCAAAGCCAGCACCTAAACTTATCCCAAATACTAATGTCAGCATGACTAAAAATAAACCTAATTTAACCTTTTTTATTTCCTGATTCACTAGTCTTTCCTCCTGTTTAATTTAAATTAAATACGCTGTAAACTGTAAGCAAGCATCACATTTTTCGAGCTATAATAATTATCATTAGTCATCGCCATTTATTCTATCACTTGATAGTGAGCCTGACTCATGCGAGGCTGAAGTCTCACTTCCAACTTTATCGTTCCCACGCAGGCGGGATGGAGTTTATAAAAAATACGCACCAGTAAGACAAAAAATAAACACTAAGACCACTGATAACACAGAGGAAAAGATTGACTGACGCTCATCCCTTTCTCTGTGCAATACTTGTAAATTCAATTATCCATAATCACATGTGTAGCAACTAAAACCCTGCACCGAAAGAGCATGGTTTTGAACTAGCAACCCATGACAAGAAACCGTCTAAAAAACAAAAAAATCATGCGATCATTCCCATTATTTCTAATTATAGTTATTGCTTTTGGCTTATCCTTTGCAAAACATATATCCGTGTTAATGTACCCTCTTAGTGCCTTTATTTTTTACCTATACCTACCTGTACTTTACGCTTCATCCCGAATTAATATTTTGCACCACATTAAAAAACAAGAGTTATTCCATATAAAATTTTATCCTATGGAACTCGGCATGTGGTTGGTAAGCACTTGCTTTTTCTCATTTGTAATAGCCCACTTACTTGCCGATATATTATTCCCATATCGCGAATATCTTTATCACTTTACAATTTTCTTGATTGTTTCTGGACTAATAGGCATTATCTATTGTGAATTAGATGCCAATAAATTTCATCTCAGCTCTAAAAGAACAAGCTTTGAAGCGCAAGGTCGATTTCTCTCATTTGAATTTCTTTTTGTGATGATTTTATTATTTGCAATAAATCATTAAAAGAGCAAAGGGATTTCGCCCTACAGGTATATCAAAACAATCAATATGCTGATTTAACAATGTCGCATAACCCAAAACCACTGAAATAGGGCACTGTTTAACAAACTCTAAAACAGCATAAGCAAATAGTTGTATATCTGAAATATTGTTAGTTTTAGAAATAACCATGCATTGTTCATTCAGCTCTTTTAGCTTAATCTAGGACAAATGGCCGATAATCTCACTCCAAATCTGTCAGAACAACTGACTGTTCAGTATATTCAAGCAAGACTATTTCTTCAAAAGACAAGTAATTGCATAACCCACTATCAAGTTTTCATGCCTTTAGTCGATACAAAAAGCACAGGGAACAAAAATTTCCATTAGTTAAATTCATACAACGCACGATCAGACTTAGATTGTATTTTTTTAATATTTTCCTATACTTAAATAATTATATTAAAGCCATGAATGAACAATGCTTTTTTATTTTTTCCATACAGAGTTAAACAACCAATGACAATTAGAAACAAATTAATATTAGGCTTTTCAAGTCTAACAGGAATCATACTAATTTTTGGGCTACTTGCCTGGCTTTATATTGGTTGGCTAGGAAAGAATGTAAATGAAATTGTTGATTGGAAAGTACCTGCAGTCAAACTTGCAGTTGACGTTCATGCCGGTGCTTATGATGCAACTATAGAACAATTAAATTATTTGTTATATGAGGCGCCTGAGGCACATGAACGGGCTAAAGCCATTTTAGCCAAAATGGAGCAAAACCTATCTCTGGTTGACCAAATTGGACAACAATTTAACGATCACACATTACTCCAACAATCTGCCGCAGTAAGATCCAATGTGTCTCAGTTTAGAACGCTCTATGACCAAGGTGTTCAAGCATTACTCAACAACAAACAAGCCGTTGATGTAATGGTGGAAAATGGTAACAGTGTTTTAGTTGAGGCCGATGCCTACGCTTTAAAACAAGAAGTTGAATACGCTTCATTGCGTAACAATGGTGCAGCTAAAGAGCAACTGAACAGTAAAGTACAAAAATATATTTTAGTTAACCGTATTAAAGCACTGACTTACAGCATTATTCAGCACGAAAAACAGGAAAGACTGTTTAAAAACCGTATTTATTACCAAAAAATGCAACAAGAATTACCGGAGCTAATGGCTCTATATGAAAAACTAAAAAAAATAACCTGGGATAAGGTGGAGCTTAAAAAGATCAGTGTCGCTCGATCAGCAACCGAAAAATATACCCAGGCAGCAGCCCAATGGATTAAAAATGATACAGCATTAAAAGGCATTGTTAAGCAGATGAATTCCATTGCCGCCAATGCACGTAAATCAGCAGCCCATGCAGAACAAGATGGCTGGGAAAAAGCCATTGAAGTTGGCCAAAAGACCGTGTCATTAATCTCACAAGCTAATCTAATTATTATACTCACCTTGCTTGCTGGGTTAATCATAGGTATTAGCTTATCCATTGCTATCCCTAAAAATATTATTGCAGCCATTAATGCTTTATCTGACTTTTCAAAGCGTTTTGGTAAAGGTGATTTAACCGCCCGCACCCATTTTAAACCGACTGATGAAATTGGAATTATGGCGCAAGACTTTGACAAAGCAGCTAAAAACCTACAAAACACTATTCGCCAAGTTAATAGCAATGCAATGGAGCTGACTGAACATTCAGACTCCTTAGCTCAAATGGTAGATAAAAATACTGTTAGCCTCCAAACTCAAAAACAGCATACCGAACAGGTTGCCGCCGCAATGAATGAGATGGCATCAACAGTCGATGAAGTTGCTAGAAATGCTTCACAAGCCGCTAGCGCAGCAAGTGATGCAGATACCCAAGCTAGTGATGGTAACCGTGTTGTATCACAAGCAGTTACTTCAATTAACTCTCTGGCTAATGAAATTGACCAAGCAACAGCTGTTATCAATCAATTAGAAAGTGATGTTGGAAATATCAGCAGTGTGCTTGATGTTATCCGAAATGTTTCAGAACAAACCAATCTATTGGCGCTTAATGCAGCGATTGAAGCAGCAAGAGCAGGAGAACATGGCCGTGGTTTTGCAGTAGTTGCTGATGAGGTTCGAACATTAGCCAGCAGAACCCAATCATCTACCGATGAAATTCAAACCATGATAGAAAAATTACAACTGGGTGCTCAAAAAGCGGTTAGTGCGATGACAGCAAGCCATAAAATGACTGGAGACAGTGTACAGCAAGCAAGTGAATCAGGCTCAGCATTAGAGTCCATCACACAATCTGTTGCCACTATCAATGCAATGAATTCTCAAATTGCTACAGCAGCCGAACAACAAAGCTCCGTTGCTATAACCATTAACCAAAGCATTGCCACTATCAATAGCATTTCAGAAGAAAGTGTCAATGTTGCCAATGAGACTTCTGGTGCAAGCCATGATTTATCAGAACTTGCCAGTAATTTAAAGCAGTCTATAAGCAACTTACGTATATAATTAAAAAGGGGCTATCATATATTATGATAACCCCTTTTATCATCTAGCTTAACGCCTCAGTTAGATTTACTCTGTATCTGTAATCAACAACTCGCCTGCACTTACAGACAAAGTATACTGTCCTGCTAACAAACCTTCCAGCTCCTTTCCAACCATGCTGTAACGCCATCCAGAAAGGACTGGGTTATCAGCTTCATCAAACAACAATTTTTCCAGCTCTTTTCGGCTGGCCAAAATCATTGGATTGATTGAATTCTCATCAGCTCGCATCCTAACAACAGCTGTTAATACATCTAACACCGCCTCTTGTTTTTGGGTCTTTTTGGCTGATTTACCGTTATCACCCAGAGGAATAGGTGCACAGGTTTTTGCCTCGTTAATCAACTGACATATGACTTTGCCATAACGTCTTACTGATCTTTCATTAATACTGCGTACTTTAGCCAACTCATTGACTGTTTCTGGTTGCAACTTAGCGAGTTCAAGGAGCAAATCATCTCTTATCAACCAGTTTTTTGGTCTATTTTCTAACTGTGCTGTTTTTTCACGCCACTCAGTTAATCGTTGAATAATGGACAGTTGCTTACCCGTCAATCTATTCTTACCTTTTACTTTCAACCAAGCATTAGAGGGGGATATTTGATACAACTCGGGATTATTTAACAGCTCAAAATCTTTTTCCAACCAATCAATACGCTCCAGCTCTTCTAATTGCTGACACATCACCTTATAAATTTTACAAAGATAGATTACATCATCTGCCGCATACTGTATTTGTGCTTCACTCAGTGGTCTTACGCTCCAATCAGTCCGAGTATGTGCTTTAGACAGGTTAATATTCAAAAAACTGGAAACCAACATCGCATAACCAGGGTTCTCTTGAAAACCTAACAACGGTGCTGCAATTTGGGTGTCAAAAATAGGTGTGGTTACCTTACCCGTTAATCGATGAAAAATTTCCACATCCTGCCGACAAGAATGCAACACTTTGGTAATTGCAGGGTTATCAATTACTTCAAACAAGGCAGACAAATCAGGAAGTGCGATAGGGTCAACACAAACCACCCATTCAGGGGTTGCTATTTGTAATAAACAAAACTCAGGATAATAGGTTTTCTCTCTTAAAAACTCTGTATCTAATGCGATCCAGGGTGCTTGCGAAATTCTGCTGCATAAATCAGGTAACTGTTCGGGCTTATCAATGTATTCAATGGTCATGGTATATTATAAGAGTGTTGTTTGAGAGGTATATTACCTGAAACCACGCATTCTTTCTTTACTAAGAAACATGTATAAGCTAACTTTTATACGTTTTCATTAAAAACACAAAAATATTGAGTTACTCTATGAGCATACGATTTTCAATCATCCCTGTAACACCTTATCAACAAAACTGTACCTTACTTATTTGTAATAAAAGCAATAAAGCAGCTATTGTTGATCCCGGCGGAGATATTGATATTATTTTAAATGCAATAGAAGTTGAACACGCCATACCAGAAATAATTTTAGTTACTCATGGCCATCTTGATCATATTGGGGCGGTTGCAGAATTAGCAGCTAAACTATCCATTCCAATTGAAGGCCCTCAGCTTGAGGATGCATTCTGGATAGATGCAGTTCCCTCACAAATACAAATGTTTGGTTTTCCACAAAGTGAATCATTCACCCCAAACCGCTGGCTAAATGATGGTGATACGGTGACTGTCGGTGAGCAAGAACTGACTGTCATTCATTGTCCTGGACATACCCCAGGACATGTCATTTTCTTTCATCAATCGTCAAAACTGGCTATAGTAGGCGATGTGCTTTTCAATGGTTCAATTGGTCGAACAGATTTACCCAAAGGTGACTTCGATACACTGATTAACTCAATCCAAAAGAAATTATGGCCATTAGGGGAAGAGGTAAGATTTATTCCTGGTCACGGCCCTATGTCAACATTTGGCGAAGAAATGAAATCCAACCCTTTTGTTGGGAACAAAGCATAACCATTTCAAAAATACATTTGATATATAACGTAGGAGCCCACGTAATTTTTTATTTTGTAGAGCGGACTGAAATCTGCTCTACAAAAGGCTTGCTATGCATTCGACTTTGTCTCATTCGATCTAAGCGAATGCCTACTACCACGCCTATGAAATCGACGCTGATGCTTAACCCGTTTAATATTTAGTTGCTGATTATTAATCTCTGTTTCAGAGAGCAACTGAAAAATATCTGCCGCCATACCATCCGGCAGATCAACCAATGTATAAAAACTACGAATATCCATCCAAGCAATGCGCTTTCGCTCTACACCAGACACATCAACTAACATATCCTTTATTTCATCAGCAGAGACTTGATGCGTAAGACCCACATCCAAACGATACCTCACCACTTTTTGTTTTGCTGAAACGGTTATAGCGCCAATATCCACCCGCTCAACGACCTTTCGGCCTAATTTAGGGTTATTCAGTAAAGACAATGCTGCCGCACAATCTAAAACACTCACCTTCAATTCAGAAGATAATCGCTTAACTAATGCCTTGTGTTGACTCAAATCCTCTTGAGCCAATACCTTCTTCAAGCTGTTTATCAACTGCTCTTCCTTGGTAAATTCCTGCTGTATATCCACTGATTACAACCGATCCATATTAATATCAACAAATGCTTCATCACGTAAACGACGCAACCATAACTCGGTTTCTTCTTCTATTTTGCGTTTACGAATTTCTTCTCTTACCCGATTTTTTTTGTGCTCAACACTATTATCCTTATCTTCTCTTTCCAGTACTTGAATAATATGCCAGCCAAACTGGGTTTGAACCGGATCACTAATGCCATTAATCGGTAACTTATTCATGGCAGCTTCAAAAGGCGGCACCAAAGCCCCCGGCCCTACCCAATCTAAATCACCACCATTGATTGCCGAGCCTTTATCATCAGAATTAGAACGCGCCAAAGTTGCAAAATCATCACCATCGGCAATTCTTTCCTTTAATGAGATCAATCTCTTTTTAGCCTCTGCATCATCAATTAACTCATTCGTTTTAATAAGAATATGTCGTGCTCGGGTTTTAGTGACAATGTGCCTATCCACCCCTTTCAACCCCAATAACTTAATAATATGAAATCCACTGGGACTACGAATCAATTCAGCAATATCACCTTGATTCATCTTAACAATAGAATCAACAAACAAAGTAGGAATAGCACCTACAACGCGCCAGCCTAAATCACCACCTTTTAAAGCATTACCGCCATCAGAAACAGCCACAGCTTTTTGCTTAAAATCATCGCCATTACGTAACTCAGAGACGACTTTCTCCGCTTTATCTCTGGCTTTTTGAATAACCGCAGATGATGCAGCCTCTGGTATGGAGATTAATATATGTCCAAGATGATATTGCACTTTTTCTTTATTGATATCACCTTGCGTTTCCAGATAATGGCTCACCTCTCTATCTGTAACTTTAATACGCGTCCCAATTTCTCTTGCTCTTAACTGGTTAATGATAATTTCATTACGGATACTTTCTTCAAAGCCCTGAAAACTCATACCCTGACTTTCCAGCTCGGCCTTAAACTGATCCACCGTTAGGTTATTTCTTCTGGCAATATCTACAACCGAACTTCTTAACATTTCATCACTAACACGAATTCCCGAGCGTTCAGCCATTTGTCGTTGTAATTTATCGATAACAAGACGTTCCAATACTTGTTTTCTAAGAATAAATTCAGGCGGAATCATCACATTATTAGCCTGCAATTTTTTAACGATACTATTAACTTCAATCGTTAATGCTCGATCTAAAATCACATCATCTTCAACCACGGCAACAATACGATCTAAGAGCTCCGCTTTTACAGTAAAGCTCAGCAAAAATACACTCAAGAACAAAGCTAAAAACTTGATCATTTTTTTTCTATTTTTCATTTATTTAGGTCTCTGATAACCATTCAGGTTTTTCTCAAGAAAATCATCAACTTTATCACCAAAACTGGTTAAGCCTTTTAGCTCTATTTGTAAAAAAATCCCCTGATCCATTTTAGCCTCATCAGCTACAGTAGAATTACTCAAACTATTGGTAAATCGTCGCCAAACTACCCGAAAACGCCAACAACAGCTTTCTTTTTCTAAACCCAGAAAACTTTCTTTGGTTGAATTCAATTTTAACGAATACTGCCAACGCCCCACTCCAAACCAGTTATCATATAACGGCCATCTAAATGATGCATCTGATTGTATAATACTGGCAACTGCATTAGGATTATCTCGTCTATAACGATAGCCTAAGTTAATAATCTGTTCCGGCTGATTTCTATATCTAATATCAAACTGCGCACGAGTAAAATCATTAACATCAGGGTTCCATTGCACACCGGATGTAAACGACAAATGATCCGTCAACTGACCGCTCAGTTCTGCCACCACATTAGACAATTGATTAGTTTCCGGCGCACCCGAAATAACCACTTCTCTGTCCTTAAAATAAAATATCTCACCAACACTTAAATTCAATCGCTCGGCGCCATTATCTGAATCAATTAATCGTGTGGTCATTGCCACCGTTACTTGATTGGCATCTTGAATCCTATCTTTACCACTAAAACGATTTTCTCTAAACAAACTACTGAAATTAAAATCAAATGTAGAGGTGTCAAAAATTGGAATATCCTTTTGATCTTCTTCTGGGATATATAAATAGAATAAACGAGGCTCTATGGTGTGCATGTAACTCGAATCAGCAATCTTAAAATCCTTTTCAAAAAACAAACCACTGTCCACAGAAAAAACAGGTAATGTCCGGTTAATACTATTAGGATTACCCTTTGCTTGATCAGTTAAATAATATTGCGAATGTTGTAAAGAAACTTTAGGCTTTAAAAAAGAGCCTGCGGTCTCTAAAGGCATAGTAACCGAAGGGTTTATACTCAACCGCTGCCCACTAACCCGGCCATCACGATAAAAGTTTACGTACTGGTTTTCTGCTGCTATATCAACAGGCCAGTCTTCAAATTCGTGGTTTAGCCTTAAATTTACCTCAGGTAATTTCTGATAAGGTCTTGCACTATCAGCAATACTCCTATCTATGGTTTGATATGCCTCTAAACGCGTTGTCAATGATACGCCTTCAGTACTGTAATTTAAGTTAGCATCACTTCTAAGGTGTCTATCGTTTGATATACCCAAAGCATTATTCAAATCTATAAAATAATCTTTATCCGAAACATAATTTAAATTTAAATTACTGTTTAAATTAGGGGTAAATGTAGTTGTATTTTTTATCGTTCCTGAATAACGGGCCTTACCATAATATTCATTCTCTACATCTCCATCCACACCCTCTACTTTTCTTAATCCGTCAGAAGGTAAAAAATCAATACCAACAGACCCCGATGTCATCTTTGTTAAATATCTAAAATCACCACCCAGCATACCGCCACGATTTGCCATGTATCTAGGCCAAACTGTCAGATCATAATTAGGGGCTATATTCCAATAATATGGCGCTACAATATCAAAACCATTTCTATCATTTGAGCCCCAAGTTGGTGGCAAAAATCCAGATAAACGCCGATCATCCAAAGGAAATGATATATAAGGGGTATACAAAACAGGCAAACCTTTAAACTCCAGCCAGGCATGTTTAGCCGCAGCTTTCCCTGTTAATTTATTCATTTTTAATCGTTTAGCATGCATCACCCAATCTTGATTACCGGGACGACAACTGGTAAATGCAACCTCTTTATAACGAGAGAGCATTTTACTGTCCCGATAAACCACATCGGCACTGCCACGAATCGGTGATGCTGGTGAAATAAACAAGGCTTTTCTCAAGCGCGCCTCATCTGTACCTAAATTTAATAAAGCGGTGTCACTGTATAAAGAAAGCTCATCTTCGCTATAAAAAACATGACCTTGTGCATCCATGGTGTCAGAAATCGAATCATAACTTGCCATATCTGACAATACATTTTGATCAGCTCGAATAATTTCGACATTACCAAAAAAACTGGTGATTTCCTTGTCAAATACCTCAGAATAATCAGCCCTTACATCCATCGGCGAGGTATTTCTAAGGTCTTTCCCTGGGGTATACAGTGGTTCAATACGAGATGACGCCATACAATTTTCCCAAGGATCATATTTTAATTGTGACTGTAAAGTATCAAACACCTGCTCTTGATTAAAATCAAATGCCGCAGTCAATAGCCCCGATGAATACTCTTCCCCATCAATGACTCGCGCCTTACCTTTAGGATCAGAGCCTATCAAGCTACAGTTCCAGCTTTCTTCACCTTCTTCAGCTGAAGTACAGGTCCAGCCTTGTCGTTTGGCTACTGTCTTGGGTGGTTGAACGTAAACTGGTGCAGGTTTAAAAGGCACAGGTTCAGGTAAAGTAATTGGGGCTTCAGCGCTTGAGTCGGATGTCGGGAATTCTGGCTGTTCTGGCTCACCTGAAGATGGCAGCGCATTACAAGACCACTCTTCACCTTCTACCTTTTCACAATTCCACGCCCCACTATTAGCGATACTCAGCTCTGTATATAAAGGTAAGAAAAAAACAAAAATAAATCGGCGATGCATAGATGCGTGTCGGGAAAGTTGGCTTAATAGCTCAGAAGTCAATAAAATAGAGGATCATTTTACCTTAGTTTAGCCACTCATATTAAATAAAGCGCCCAAAATATCATGTCAACTGTCGATTCCCGCACAAACTCCATCATTCATTGGCTAACACACACGCTTAAACTTGATATTCAACAGTTTGAACCCGCCTCCAGCGATGCCAGCTTCAGACGTTATTTCAGAGTCACTCATAGCAAAGGCCAACACATAGTGATGGACGCCCCGCCTGAAAAAGAAAATACCGAACCTTTTATTCGTCTAGCCAACTTATTTAAAAAATCAGGGATAAATGTACCTACGATTTATCAACAAGATCTTGAACAGGGTTTTTTATTACTTGAAGACTTTGGTTCTAGCAGCTTCTTAGATCAGCTAAATATCGATACCGCCTTTGATTTGTATAGCAGTGCATTTAACAGCTTAATTACCCTACAAACAAAAATCCCCACAAGCACAAACAACCTCCCCCATTACGACCAAGCCTTATTAAACAGGGAACTCGACATATTTTATGACTGGTTTTTACAACAACACCTCGCTTTATCTATTCCTGACAGCATAAAAAACACCCTTAATCAGGTTTTAATCACATCAGCACTAGAACAACCCAGGGTATGTGTACACCGTGACTTTCACTCAAGAAACCTAATGGTTTTAGCAGAAAACTCTCCCGGCATCATAGACTTTCAAGATGCCGTCATTGGTCCTATCACTTATGATCTGGTCTCATTATTACGTGATTGCTACATTTCATGGCCTGATGAAAAGGTCAATCAATGGATGACGCTGTATTTTCAACAAATAACAGATCTCGGCATTATCAATACAGATCCAGCCACATTTAGCCGCTGGTTTGATTTAATGGGACTACAAAGACACTTAAAAGCCATCGGTATTTTTACCCGCTTACATTTTCGTGATGATAAATCACATTACTTAAAGGACATACCCAGAACCATGAGCTATGTTAGTCAGATTTGTAAAAAACACCCCGAACTATCCGAGTTTAATCAATACCTAAAAGAAACAGTCTTAGTCGCCTACAATAACCAGATCCAATGAAAGCAATGATTTTAGCCGCGGGGCGAGGCGAAAGAATGCGCCCCCTAACAGATAAAGCCCCCAAACCTTTACTACAAGCAGGCGGAAAACCGATTATTCAGCACACTATTGAACAATTAGTCTCAGCCGGCTTTAGCGAAATAGTGATCAACATTGCGCACCTAGGCAAACAAATCAAAGATACCTTAGGAACAGGCCGACAGTTTGGTGCATCAATAGCCTATTCAGATGAAGGTGACATAGGGCTAGAAACCGCCGGCGGTATTATCAACGCCCTCCCCTTACTTGGCGACGCTCCCTTTTTAGTTGTTAACGGCGATATTGCAAACAACTATGACTTCACTCAATTACACAACAAAGCAATAGACCTTGCACACCTTGTGTTAATCCCAAATCCAGAACATCATCCAGAAGGTGATTTTCACTTATCAGATGATGGACTCATCAATGCACAAGGCAAACCCACCTTAACCTTTAGCGGCATAGGTCTATACAGCCCCAAATTATTTGATAATACCGCGCCAGGCAAAACCAAATTAGCGCCAATATTACGCTTGGCAATGGCACAAAATAGAGTAACAGGTGAACAATTCAACGGCTTCTGGATGGATATAGGCACACCGCAGAGACTCGATGATTTAGATCAATATTATGGTGCAATATAAATCTACTGACAGTTCAAAACTGAAGATACTACAAAAGAAGAATCCCCCCCCTGCAAAGAGCAACAATTACTCACCGAAATACATAATTTACTTAAAAAAAATAAAGAGCAATCCATAGAGTGCGCTTCATAGCCTTGATGTAACAAAGTGGAATCAAGGTTTCTACTTCAAGCCCTTGATTCCGCTTTGCTGCATCAAGGCTACATTTATGCCCCCTGTTTCAGCATGACAAAATAGTTTTAAAAGCAAACTTCTCGGCAATGTTATAAAATCCCTTCTTATTAAAGCGACCACCCCACACCCATCATGCCTTACATCTGCCCTATCTGCCAATCAGCCCTCAAACAACACCTACCATCCCAAGGTTATTACTGCGAAAACAAACATCACTTCGATCCAGCCAAAGAAGGCTATTTAAACTTATTACCCGTACAGCACAAAAAATCCAAAGAACCAGGTGATAGTCGAGCCATGATGCGTGCGCGCAGAAACTTTCTGGAAGCTGACTTCTATCTACCTATGGCTAAAGCTATAGCAACAATGATAGATAAACAAAGGTTAGAAAATCCAGCAATCAATATCTTAGATATGGGTTGTGGTGAAGGTTATTACAGTCGTCAAATAGAAGCCCACTGTGACAACAGCCAAGCCCTAAATTTACATGGCATAGACATTGCCAAAAATGCCATATTTGCAGCCGCTAAAAAACAACCCAATGCGCATTTCATCGTAGCCAGCAACAAACGTCTGCCATATAGCGACAATTATTTTGACCTTATTCTTAGAGTCTACGCACCATCCAACGATGCTGAAGTGAATCGCATTTTAAACGACAATGGCCTACTCCTATTAGTCACCCCTGGCCCTCGTCATTTATGGCAACTTAAAGAGTTCATCTACAAAGACGTTAAAGAACACGCACTTGTTATAGACTTACCCGAAGGCTTTACACAAATAGACAGCCAAAGAGTGCAATACAAAATACAACCAGACCAAGAACAACGCATGGCATTACTGCAAATGACACCCTTCGCATGGCGAGCAAAAGGTGAAGTAAAAAACAATATTCAGCGGGCTCAAGGACTTGAAATTGAAACAGATTTTGTTTTGACATTGGCCAAAAAGGGATAGGATTTGCTGAGATACGAAGTGCATCATGCCATAAGCAGCACTTCGTACCTCACCACTCTATGCCTAAAACATGGCCACATTAATATGCGGTGCGGCGTATTCTGAGCCCTGATATGGCTCAAGCAATTGCCTTAACACTAAATATTAGTCTAAAAACTGTTTCAAACTGCCATTACCTGATCAAAAATAAATTACATGATGATTTTTTGATTAGACGGACAACAATGTTAATGATCATTGCGGAACAAATACTCTTATCTAAACAACTAACAACCCAACTTGTAGCGGACGAATATTGAGCTGCCGGAAAAAATGCATTTTGATGGGGGTTCGAATATGTTGCATGTTAACTTATCTCTTTTGGGCTAGCTGCCAACTCAACCCAAAAGGTGCTTCCTTCACCTTCAATACTTTCAACCTCAAGCTTTCCTCCCATTAGCTCAATAATTTTTTTAGTAATTGGCAAGCCAATCCCCGTCCCTTCAATATCAGATTTTTCTGCCCCTAACCGGTTAAATGATTCAAATAATTTAGAGAAATCTTTTTTTGCGATACCTTTCCCCATATCCGCTACACCAATTTTTATACGTCCCTTCGAAAGCGGTTTGACTAATATATTAACCTCACCGTTAAGCTTGTTGTATTTTATTGCATTACTAAGCAAGTTAAGAAAAATCTGTTTCAGTCTTTTGTGATCAGCTGTCAACGTGTATAGGACATCTCTTTTACGAGGAAAATTAAGATTTACGTTAAATTTGTTAGCCATCGGCATAGTCAAACTGAAGGCTTCTTTGATGATTTCTGCCAGTTCAACTTCTGATAAATTTATATCAATAATACCTGCTTCAATTTGTGCCAGGTTAGTCACTTCATTGATTAAATCCTCTTGATGTCTAGCGGCATTTAAAATAAAAGTACAGCTTTCTAATATATTGGCACTATCAGTTTCAACTTCAATTAGCTGAGCAAATCCATGAATAGCATTTAATGGTGTTTTCAGTTCATGTGCTAACCGAGTAATGAACTCCGACTTTGCATAATTAGCTTTTTCGGCCACTAATTTTGCCTCTCTAAGCTTACGCTCCATTTCTCGGTTCTCTAAACGCATTTCTAATCGAGATAATACTTCAAACTGAGAGAGGGGCTTAGAAATATAATCAGTTGCGCCACTAGCAAAAGCTTCTTGAACCAATTCAGGCTTTTGTAAAGCCGTCATAATGATAATGGGAGTATACTTATACCTCAACTCCTGGCGTACTCGCCTGGTGACTTCAAGTCCCGATTGACCTGGCATTTCAATATCCATCAAGATCAAATCAAATTCATTGTCTCGAATGAGTTGAAAGGCCTGGTTACCATCGGCTGCCTCAGTAATATCAACATCTAAAGTCTTTAAAATCTCTTTT
>DAOWHF010000058.1:0-5092 GCA_030641565.1 Methylomarinum sp. | reverse complement strand
GATCATGCAAAAGTTGCAACCAAACATATTAATGAGGCTATGACTCATATTAAAGCTTCTATAGGAAAATAAAATTACTTTAATTCAGCTGACCTGGCTGGTTAATCAGTTTTTATAGTCTGGTCAGCTTATTCCAATCCCAATATATTTTTATATTAAAAGTGATATGTATCTATGTAGCCTATATGAAGCATCGCGGAATACGGGCTACGATCAATGTTTTTCTTTCCCTGTTTTTTAGTAAAAAATTAGAGTAAGTATTTGTTGAGATTGGTATTATTTAGCGATAGGGTAGATATCGAAAAGTTTTATGATTTTGTACTAACTCATATTTTATCCAATACCGCATTAGCGACCAAAGCTGATGATGCTGGATTTTGCCCTGTTATCAATTGTCCATCAGTCACCACATATGGATGCCAATCATCAACCTTTGAATAGACTGCTCCTCTCGCTTTCAGCTCATCTTCTACCAAAAAAGGTACAATATCAGTTAATTGAACAGCCTCTTCCTCAGTATTGCTAAATCCAGTTACAGACCGCCCCTTAACCAAAGCACCCCCGCTCTCAGTTTCTGCCAGATTAAATACTGCACTTGCGTGACAAACTGCAGAGACTGTTTTTCCTGCTGCATACATCGACTCAATCAAAGCGATAGAGTGTTTATCGTTTACTAAATCCCATAAAGGGCCATGTCCTCCAGGGTAAAACACCGCATCATAATTTTCAGCCAATGCATCCGATAGTTTTATGGTATTTGCCAATGCAGCTTGTGCATCAGTATCGTTGTTGAAACGCTGAGTCGCTTCTGTTTGAAAATCAGGCTCATCACTTTTAGGATCTAACGGAGGCCATCCGCCTTTTGGTGAAGCCAATACAACCTCAGCCTTTGCATCTTTAAAGACATAATAAGGACTGGCAAATTCTTCAAGCCAAAATCCTGTTTTTTGTCCCGTATCCCCTAGTTGATCATGTGATGTAAGCACTATAAGAATTTTCATTTAAATTATCCCATTAATTTATATCTCTAACCACATTACAGCCTGCCGACAATGACTTGCACTTCACTAGATTATATCGATTAAGCACTCACATTTGATAAAAATGAATCATCTTTCAATCTATTTACAATTTTTATCAGTAAACGTCCTGTTGAGCCCAGCTAAAACAAACAAAATGATTTATGATAGCGCTTAAAAAAAACAATTAGATTGCTTACCAACATGAATGTAACATCCAATAATGCTTCAGACAGAAGCCTTTCCCTGATTTTTCTATTTGCAGGCACATTATTCATCAGTGCGACATTGATGTTTATTCTGCAACCCTTATTTGGAAAGCTCCTTCTGCCCTTGCTAGGAGGATCTCCTGCTGTTTGGAATACCTGCATGGTGTTTTACCAAACCCTGCTTTTTCTGGGTTATCTATATGCACATTACTTATCTTCAAAATTTAGTCAGCACAGACAAATACAAATACATGCAGCAGTTATAGCAATCAGCCTTATCGCTTTACCCGTTGCCTTGCCCGACAATACAATTCCTCCCACTGAAAGCAACCCTACATTATGGCTAATGTGGACTTTGTTTCTTGCGATCGGCTTACCTTTTTTTATTGTCTCAACCACATCACCTTTAATCCAAAAATGGTTTTCTCATGTAGGACACCATACCAGCGAAGATCCCTACTATCTTTATGGTGCAAGTAATGCTGGCAGTATGCTTGCGCTATTAAGCTATCCATTCTTGCTGGAGCCCAACATAGGCCTGCTAGAACAACAAAGCTTCTGGGGCGTTGGCTACGGTTTATTATGTATTTTAATTATGGCTTGTGGAATATTTTTATGGCGACAGCAACAAGCAATTACCATAGAACCAACACCTGACGTTGGCCCTGCGGAACCATTATCCCTATCCACCAAATTCCACTGGTTAGTCTTAGCCTTTGTCCCTTCCAGCATACTGCTGGGTCTTACCAACTTTATCAGCACTGATATTGCCTCGGCACCTTTGTTATGGATTATCCCTCTAACACTTTATTTACTGACTTTTATTCTGGTTTTTTCCAAATGGGCGGATAAAATTCATCCGATAATGCTCTGGTTACAACCGGTTATTTTATTACCCTTTATTGCTTATGCCTTTGTTGATCCAGCAGCATTACCTTATTGGCTCAACTTAATTCTACATCTAGTCGCTTTTTTCCTTGCGGTAATGGTTTGCCATGGCGAACTGGCTAAACATCGCCCACATACCCAGCACTTAACCACTTATTACCTGATCATGTCTTTTGCAGGCATGTTAGGTGGCATGTTTAATACCTTTGTTGCTCCCTTTATTTTTAATTCCGTTTATGAATACCCTATCATGATCATAGCGGCCTTATTATTACGTCCAGGGATCAAATCACAAAAGGTAAGTTTACAAGCGGCATTTCCACTAGTACTACTATGTACAGGTTTAAGTGTTTATCTATTCAGCGATAATTTATCTCAATCGCTTATTTACAGTGCGACTAATGCGCTTATTTTATTAGCCGGGTTAAGCTATGCCTTCCGGTCACGCCCTATCAGCCTGGCATTATTAACAGGGCTTATTTTGTTTTTTACCCTAGGCATACAAAACCTGATCTCAACCACCTTATATCAAGAGCGTAGTTTTTTTGGGGTATTCTCAGTCAGAGAAAGTATCTTGCTTGATGAAAACAATCATCCCGAAAAGTATCATGAATTGTTTCATGGCACGACTAAACACGGTGCACAACGACTTGCGACCCATTTACAAACCACCCCCCTTACTTATTACAGCCGACCAGGCCCAATGGGGCAGGTTTTTAACGTCTACGATAATCAAAACCAAAACTGGGAAATTGGTGCCGTTGGCTTAGGTGCTGGCGCTTTGGCTTGTTATACAAAACCACAACAACATTGGACTTTATACGAAATTGATCCGCTGGTTATTGATATCGCTAAAAATCCAGACTATTTTACTTATTTGAGTCGTTGCGGTAAAAATGCAAGCTTTATCATCGGTGATGCGCGTCTATCCTTAGCCAATGAACAAGACCAAAAATTTGACTTGCTCATCATGGATGCCTTCAGTTCTGATTCTGTCCCTACCCATCTATTAACCCGCGAAGCTATCGAACTCTATTTCACAAAACTTAAACCTAATGGCATACTGGCATTTCATATTACTAATCGCCATCTAGCATTAAAAAAAGTGATGTCTGATCATGTGAGTCATTTAAAACTTTCCGCATTGATTCAAGAATTTAAACCACAAAAAGACATACCACTCGTTATTGCAACGGACTGGGTAGTTATGGCGAAAAACGCAGAAACATTAACACCACTGCGTCAAAGTCGTTTAGGTAATTGGCAAAAACTACCATTGTATTTTGACATGAAGCCATGGACTGATGACTTCACTAACATTATTGGAATCTGGAAATAACATGACTCTTACACTTCAGGAACTCGCTCAACTTTGTGATGCAGAAATACAAGGCCACCCTTCTATAGAGATCACTGCTGCTGCCGATATTATGACTGCCGCAGAAAACCAGATCACTGTATTAAGTAGCAGCAAGTACACAAAATACTTAAAAGACACTAAAGCATCTGCCTGTTTTATTTCCAGCCAGTTTTCTACTGAAGACGCACCAGAAAACCTGACTTTTTTAAGCTGTGCAGACCCTGAAATCAGCTTTCTTAAAGCAGTAAGTGCATTACACCCTACTCCAAAAATCACTCGCTCAGTATCAAAACAAGCGGCTATTGCTGATAGTGTATCGCTTGGTAGCAACATCAATGTTGGCGCTTTTTCTACCATAGATACCAATTCTACTATCGGCGATGAAACTGAAATATTTGCCAGTGTAAATATTGGTCGTAATGTCTCTATCGGAAAAAACTGCCGTATTTATCCTAATGTAGTTATCTACGACAACACCCAAATTGGCAACAACGTCATCATTCATTCGGGCGCAATCATTGCTGCCGATGGTTTCGGCTATAAATACCGTAATAATGAACATGTTAAAGTCCCGCATGTCGGTAATGTGGTTATTGCAGACAATGTTGAAATTGGTGCTAACACCTGTATTGATAGAGGTGCATTAGGCTCTACTACCATAGGCGCGGGCAGTAAAATTGATAACCTAGTGCAATTAGGGCATAACAACCAAGTCGGCAGAAATGTCATTATCTGCGGCCAGTCTGGTATTTCAGGATCTTGTACCATTGGTGATGGCGCAGTTTTAGCCGGAAGCTCAGGAATTGCTGACCACGTTAATATCGGTCATCAAGCGGTGGTTATGGCTAGATCTGGCGTACCCAGTGATGTTGCCCCCCAAACACAAGTTTTTGGCAGCCCTGCAAAAGATAGAAAGGTTGCCTGGCGTGAATTAGCTGCGCTAAGTAAATTACCCGAGTTGTTTAAGAAATTTAAAGATTTGGAAAACAGACTTAAAAAGCTTGAGGATTAAGGCAATACCAATCTCAATTTGTGACACTCAAAAATAATTATTTACCCAGAGGCCACTGAGAAAAGAAACTTTGTGAACTCTGTGTCTTCTTTATCTTCTCTGTGTATGATGTGTCATCACATACACGCTATATAGCTAAAACCTTACACTAGTCTTCAAGTAGTTAATAGAAACAACAAAGTCGTAACAGCCCATTTTCTATGAAAGAGCAGGCTTCAGTT
The DNA here is from genome assembly GCA_030641565.1 of Methylomarinum sp. Classification (GTDB taxonomy): domain Bacteria; phylum Pseudomonadota; class Gammaproteobacteria; order Methylococcales; family Methylomonadaceae; genus QPIN01. The sequence goes on along the minus strand of DAOWHF010000058.1, from coordinate 383 downwards.
CTTCCTAAACACCATGTTTGAATCATAGCGGACTGAAGTCCGCTACAAAACACAACAGGCATAAAAAAAGGCCACCTCTTTCGAGAATGGCCTTTTTATCAGATAACTTCCTAAAAAGTTTTTCTGAATAACGATTAACGTTTTGAGTACTGAGGACGTTTTCTCGCTTTGTGTAAACCGACTTTTTTACGTTCTACAACACGTGAATCACGTGTTACATAACCAGCGGCTCTTAATGCAGGACGAAGTTCTTCATCAAAGTCCATTAAGGCTCTAGTCACGCCATGACGAATCGCGCCAGCTTGACCAGAAGGACCACCACCTTTAACGATAACATTAAGATCGAAGTCTGCTGTTTTTTCTAGAAGTTCTAAAGGTTGCTT
>DAOWHF010000059.1:0-5625 GCA_030641565.1 Methylomarinum sp. | reverse complement strand
CTGAGGATATCGCTCTATTGTTTAAACAGATAAAGACTGGGACACAGGTTCGTTTGCTTAATCAACCTTTCTTGATCGGCGAAAATAAAGGCGAACTATATATACAGATTTATCCGCAGACTCATACTGGTAAAAAACAATCCCGAACACGGCTAGCTGCTTTTAAGAAGAAACTAAAACGTATTGAACGCAATTCAAAACGGCATATTGATTGGCGTCAGGTTGATGCCACGATACTACGTAGTGACGGTATTCCGGTAACAGTTTTTGCCGATAGTGTTGAAAAAGAAACGGTAGCAAGGTTTACTCATCCTCCAGAATTAAACCGCCAAATCAAACCTGCGTCTTTAACAGATGAATTCTGGCGAATCAAAGTGGCTGAATTTGCTGAATCAAACTCTGCTCGACGGTTGGCTGTTATACTCAACCATCAAGGGCCGCCAATTCCGGCTCATGTCTTGCCGGTTAGTACGGGTTTTATTGTTGTTGCCGGTCCTTTTAATTCAGTTAAAGAGGCACAGGCCTCGGTAAACCGGTTACGTATAGATTTCGCACTTCGACCCGAATTGATACAGCCAAGCAAGATAATTCCAGAGTTACAAGATACAACTGCCTTTTTTTCCCGGATATTGTCAATTCTGGATTGGACTTCTAACTAGTACTCCATCAAGACTATATTGAGTAGCGAATCAGGGGTCTGTTCACGAAACGGAAAAAATCGTACGCTAAGATTTAGTTGAAGACAATTCTTGGCCACCTCCAATAACTGCAGATAGCCTCATTAAATGTTTTTGCTGAGCAAACAGAATGAATGGGTTCGACCCGCAACTGTCAGGCATCGGCATATTAGAAAGCATATTTTTAATACCTCATAAATATAATACCGATTGACGGTCGGTTTAATTTGTCTGATAATACACAACTCCTTATGCTTACGTTGATTTCTAAAAACAGGATATGAAAATATTGAAACGTCCCTATCTGGGAGAGTTAGAAATGGCTGTTCTTGAACATCTTTGGTCAAACGGTGAATTTGATACCAAAGACGTTCATGCTGTACTTGGCAAGGCTAGAGGTATTTCTCACAATACCATCCAATCAACACTTGAACGTTTATTCAAAAAGAAACTTTTAACACGTAAGAAAGTGAGCTATGCCTATGTTTATCAGACTGTTGTAGCGCGTGATGAACTGATGGGGCAAATGATTAATGATGTTGTTAACACCATTTCAAAAGATAATACCGATGGCATGCTGGCTGCTTTTGTTGATATTGCAGCACGTACTGATGATGCTCACCTTGACCGACTTGAGCAATTGATTAATGAATATCGCTCAAATCACGGTAATAAACCCTGTTCATGATCATTCATTTTATTCAGTCAGGTGTTTTGGCAGTGTTGTTTTTCGCTAGTTTTACAGCCTTATTTTCAACTTTGTTATATCGAGTAGTTGGCCGTAAGCTTACCTCATTACCTTGCCAAATAAGATCAAAAATACTAACTATATGGCTACTGAGTCCTATTTTTATTGCTGTTGCTTTATCACTTTCTGGAATGCTGTTTAGCTGGATGGAAAGCCATGAAATGGCAACTGAACATTGCATCAGTCATAACAATAGTATGGCGCATTTATGCTGGTTTGATCCCGTTGTGCATATTTCTGATTATCTCTGGATTGGGGGAATGAGTCTTATGGCATTAGTGGTTGTTTTCAATGCTTACAAAGGGATTAATTTAATGCTTAAACAGTGGCGATTCCAAAACACCTTGCATGCGGTGAGTGAACAGCAAGAAAATAATGTTTTTCGTATTGCCAGTGAGCATTTTTTTGTATTTTCCTCTGGCTTATTTTCACCACAGGCTTTTATCTCGTCCCAACTGTTAGAGCAATTATCCGCAGAAGAATTGGATGTGGTACTCGCTCACGAACAAGCACATTGTCAGAGACGTGATGTTTTACGACGGCTATTATTAGGCTTTGCAGGGTTATTCCATCTGCCTGCAACACGCCAACATTTATTGAATGACTTGGAATTAGCTCATGAACAAATCTGTGATAATGCTGCGGTACAAAAAGTAGCTAACAGGCTTTTGGTGGCAAAAACCATTATTAAGGTAGCTAGACAATTACAATTGCTGACACCCCACTCAGAAATGAGCATTGCATCTTTTGATGGGTGTCATATTGATACCCGTATTCAACAACTGCTTGAGCAACCCAAGCCAGTAAATGCTTATATATTATTTTTTTCAACAGCGCTTTTAAGCCTAATTATGTGTAGTGCATTTATGCTAACCATGCCGCTACATCATTTACTTTAAAGATTTATTCCTCCCCTAGAACACTATGCTTTTATTTAAACAACCTTCGCATAAAATACCGACTTTAGATCGGTTTTACGCCTTGTATTCGAGTCGTTACTCATTATTATGTGTTGCTCTTATCATCACGACGTATTCACTTCAGGTTCAAGCGACAGAAAACAGCTTATCCTTGACTGAAGCCATACAGCGAACTTTTAACAATAACCCTGAGTTACAAACTTTTCAATATAGGTTTGAAGCACAGCAAGGAAGAATAGTTCATGCGGGTCTTGCAGCTAAACCTAAACTTAATTTACTGCTTGAAGATGCTTTAGGGACAGGTGAATATAAAGCCTTTGACAGTGCGGAAACGACATTAAGCATTAGCTGGATTTTAGATGGAGCTCTTCGAGAGAAACGCACAGCAATAGCTTTTCAAAGCAAGGGCTTAATTGAAAGTGAACAAGCAATAAAAAGACTCGATAGTGCAACACAAACGGCACATTATTTCATCCAAGTTCTTGCATACCAAGAACGAGTGGTTATTGCAAAACGAGCAATAACATTGGCTGAAATTACTGTCAAAGAAACAAAAATCAGGGTTAATGTCGGTAAAACATTAAGTGCGGAATTGTATCGAGCTGAAGCGGAATTAGCTAAACGCCGATTGGTGCTGTTAGATTTAAAACATGAAATCAAATCATTACACCGCCAACTTGCTGCACAATGGGGCAGCACAAACCCTAGCTTTAGTTCGGTGTCTGGTTCATTGACCCAGTTACCTACTGTGATTGATTTTCAAATCTTAACGGCACAGTTAAAACATAACCCCAATTTAAGCAAATATCTGTCACAACAACGGGTAACCGAAGCGACATTGCAACTTGCAAAAGAACAACGAAATATAAAATGGTCTTTCACTACAGGGGTAAGACATTACGCGCAGGATAATGATGTCGGTATTAATGCTGGATTTTCAATTCCACTAGGCATCACTAACCGTAATCAAGGGCGTATTGCAGAAGCTCAAGCTAATCTTGCAAAAAATCAATCAGAATCTGAGGCATTACGTATCAGAATAGAGACATCATTGTTTGTCTTTTATGAACAATTAAAACACGGTATCCACCTTAGTGAGCTACTCAAAGAAGAGGTGATTCCTCGTCTTGAAAAGGCATTAAAAGCAACTCATAAAGCCTATGAAGTTGGACGGTACAGCTACCTTGAATGGCTAAGTGTTCAAAATGAGTTGCTGGATGCACAGTCCGCCTTGTTAAACGCCAGCTTGTCTGCACATCAAAATAAAATTGAAATTGAACGCTTAACAGGCGCACATTTAAATACACCTTTTAATGAATAATCTTATGACAAAATCACATCATCACATTGGCTTGGCTTTTTTTGTTTGCATGTTGCTAATGGTTAGTAACCTTGCTGTTTCATCTGAAAGTTCAGGCAGTGAGCAAGCCACCGAAGAGCCTGAAAAAGGACCGCATCGTGGTCGCTTATTAAAGGACGATGGCTTTATTGTTGAGTTATCTATTTTTGAAACAGGTGTGCCACCTGAGTTTAGAGTCTGGATTACGGATAAAGGTCAATCGCTTAAGCCATCCGATGTAACGCTAAATATCAAATTAACTCGACTAGGCGGGGTTGAAGATGATATTAATTTTATCGTACAAGATGATTTCCTACGGGGTGATATGACGATATACGAACCCCATTCTTTTGTGGTAACAGTAAACGTTCAATACCAAGGTCAATCGCATCACTGGCAATACGATAATTTTGAGGGACGCACGGCTATTGAACCTAAAGTAGCCGAGGCGTTAGAGATTGGCACTTCTATTGCTGGCCCTGAGCGACTAAAAGAAACCGTTGCGGTCTATGGGAAGTTAATTCCTCATCCCAATAATAGTCGCGAAATCAGCGCACGTTTCCAAGGCGCAATCAAACTTGTGCATGTTTCGTTTGGACAAAAAGTAAAAAAAGGCCAAGCACTCGCCACAGTTGAGAGTAATGAAAGCCTTAAATCTTATACTCTTTTTTCACCCATTAACGGAGTCATTCGTCAACAACAGGCTCATTCGGGCGAGCAAACTCAGGATAGAGTTTTATTTTCGATTGTTGATCACTCCGTGTTAATGGCAGAACTTGCCGTTTTTCCCAATGATCGTCATCGCATCGTTTTGGGTGCCACGGTTCTAGTGACTATTAAAGGATTAGAACAACCTCTCTCAGCTGTTATTAAACAAATTGATGCCGTAACGCAGCCTAACCAATCCGTTCTTGTCCGCGCTGAACTGAGCAATAAAAATGGACAGTTAATTGCAGGTACGTTTGTCAGTGCAGATATTGAAGTCGCTGAATTTCAAGTGCCATTAGCGGTTAAACGCTCAGGATTACAGGGCTTTAGAGACTTTACTGTGGTATTTGTAAAAATTGGTAATGAATATGAGGTACGCATGTTGGAATTAGGGCGCGTCGCAGGTGAATGGGTTGAGGTCTTAGGCGGATTAAAAGTTGGTGCTGAATACGTCTCTGAAAACAGTTACATCATCAAAGCCGATATTGAAAAATCTGGTGCAGTTCACGACCACTAAGGACTAGACATGCTTGAAACGATTATACGAACGTCCATACAACGAGCAACATTAATATTGGTTGCTGTAGTGATGATAAGTGGCCTCGGTGTGTGGAATTTCACCCAGTTACCCATTGATGCAGTGCCTGATATCACCAATGTTCAGGTAGTGATTAATACCGAATCCGCTGGCTATACACCACTAGAAGTTGAGCAGCGGGTTAGTTATCCTGTTGAAACTGCGATGGCAGGTTTACCTAACTTAATTAATACTCGCTCAGTTTCGCGTTATGGCTTATCCCAAGTGACGGTTATTTTTGAGGATGGTACCGATATTTATTTTGCCAGACAATTGGTTAATGAGCGATTGAGTGCCGCAAAAAACAATATTCCCACGGGGTTAGAACCCTTGCTAGGACCTATTGCTACGGGTTTAGGTGAAATCTTTATGTTTACCGTGGATGCAGAACCTGACGCGCTGAATGCCGATGGCTCGATGATAACCCCTACCGACTTGCGTAGTGTCCATGACTGGATTATCCGTCCCCAATTATTGCGTGTTTCTGGTGTCGTAGAAGTCAATCCCATTGGCGGCTTTAAACGAGAAATATTGGTGTCTTTTAAACCGAGTGATTTATTAGCTTACGGTATTACCCAAGCAGATTTGATTACAGCGATTGAGGCCAATAATGAAAAGCGTGGTGTAGGGTTTATTGAAGATAACGGAGCGCAATG
>DAOWHF010000364.1:0-5679 GCA_030641565.1 Methylomarinum sp. | reverse complement strand
TGTAATAGGAATGTAATTCTCTTGACTCGCAATACGTTTAATCCATAACTTGATTTGAGTATACCCAGACAAATCAAATTTACTTTCTTCGGCAACATGGGTATAAGCATATAAGGCAATATCGGCGATGCTGTATTGATCAGCTATAAAGAAACGATTGTTTTCTAAATGCTGTTCCATCACATCAAGTGCGGCATAACCAGCTTTTTTCTTTTCTTTAAGCTGTTCTACATAGTCATTTTCAGCGTTTAAGATTGAGATCCAATAACGTGACGTGGCTATATTCGGTTCATGACTGAACTGTTCAAAAAACATCCACTGTAAAACTTGGGCTTGTTGATAATCACCTTGGGGTATGAAATCAGTATTTGAAGCCAGATACCATAAAATGGCATTCGATTCTGCCAGGTATTTTCCATCATGAAATAGGACGGGGGTACGGCCATTCGGGTTGATTTTAAGAAATTCTGGCGTACGCGATTGTTTATTTAAAATATCAATGTTAACTCTTTCATAGGCTATACCTAATTGATTAAGCAATAAGCGAATTTTATAGCAATTGCCAGATGGTAAAAAACCGTAAAGTTTATACATTTATATTCCCTTGTTTATTCAGCAAACCCAGAACATTTTGGCGCAGACAGCCCAGCTTCATACCATGTAGCGTTATCAGCCCAAAAAATATTATGATTGGGCTTAATATTAGGATGCTCATCCAATGAACCCGCAGGAATAACCAAAGCATCACCTTTTTTATTTAAAAATGGCAGGCCAGAACCACAATTGCTACAGAAAACCTTAGTAAATATGCGTTCACCTGGATAATCAAATCGTTTCACCAATTCAGAGCCAAAAGTCCAATTAACGGTTGCAGGTGAAGTCAGAATATTTGCAGCAAAAGCTGAACCAGTTATTTTTCGGCATTGCTCACAATGGCAGAAATAAAAATCTTTAATATCTGTAGCAACTGAGTATTTCACTTTACCGCAAAGACAACTTCCTGATAACTGAGTCGTATTCATTATTAATCCTTATTTTTATCATACCGAACCTAAATTTTCGGATAAGCTTCTAGCATTGGATAATCAATATAGCCTTTTTCATCGCCTCCATAACAGGTATCTAAATCTGTTTGATTTAATGCTGTATTTTTTAAAAAACGTTCTGGTAAGTCAGGGTTTGATATAAACAGGTCACCAAATGAGACGATATCTGCCCTGCCTTTTGCAATGGCTTCGTTAGCAGAATCTTTGCTGTAGCCATTATTTGCCATATAAATTCCTGTATACACATCGCGTAAACTATTTGCATTAAAAGCGCTGATTTCTATAGCCTCATCAGCAACATGGATATTCCCTTCCAACACATGCAAATAGGCTAAATTCAACGGATTCAGTTTTTCAACCACATATTTAAATAAGGCTTCTGGGTTAGAATCTGACATACCATTAAATGAATTAGTCGGTGATAATCGCACACTCACACGGTCATTGCCCCAAACGTCAATCACGGCTTCAAGTACCTCAAACAAGAAACGTGATCTATTTAGATAGCTCCCGCCATATTGATCATCTCGTTTATTCGTTGCATCACGTAAAAACTGGTCAATTAAATAACCATTAGCGGCATGCACTTCTACCCCATCAAAACCTGCGGCCAAAGCATTCTCTGCGGCATCTTTATAGTCTTGAACGATGTCATCAATTTCATAAATTTCCAGTGCGCGTGGCTGTACATAATCACCTTCTGCTTTTATTGCAGAAGGTGCAACAGGAGGCTGATCATTCGGTTGAATACCTGGATAACTCACTCGCCCTACATGCCATAATTGTAGAAAAATTCGCCCGCCTTTTGCATGAACTGAATCTGTAATTTTTTGCCATGCTTTCACTTGTTCATGGTTATATATACCAGGTGTATTAGGATAACCCGCGCCTTGCGGTGATATTTGCGTTCCTTCAGAAATAATCAGCCCTGCACTGGCACGCTGTTGATAATAAATTCGATTCATTTCAGTGGGAATATTATTTTCAGCACGACATCGTGTAAGCGGAGCCATAATAATTCTATTTTTTAACGTGTATTGTCCTAATTGAATTGGCGTAAACAAATCTTTGTTTTCCTCATTTTCAATTATTTTAGATGTCTTCATATCTTGTTCCTTAATAGCGTATAAAAAAGCCAGACAGCAAAGAATAGTCCTCGCCTTCTGACTTTACTCATTGTTTAGCTTGCTATGCTGGCATCTCTTCGAAAGTGGGAACACTCTCATCCATAAAATCCCAACTGGGTTTTCTTTTGTTATAGACAATAAATTCAGGTTTAAACCAGGCGCTGTCTTTAACTGTTCCTACTGCAACGCCTATAATATTTTCGGCAGCACTATTAAATCCAAAAAGGCGACTTCCACATATCTGGCAAAAGTGCCTAGTAATGGTTGACCCACTATCAGTCTTTGAAGAATAACTACTTGTCTTACCCTTTATTTCAACATCATCTTGCTTAAAAAATGCATTAGATACATGCCCTGTTCCTGATGTCTTTTTACAATCATCACAATGACATTGCGCCATTCGTAATGGTGCTGAAAAAATAGTATATTTAACTTCTCCACATAAGCATTGCCCTGTTGCAAAGTTATTTTTTACCATAGTCTTTTCTCCGTTTTAAAACTCAAATCAAATAGCTGAATAACTGTTGTTTGATCAACTGCCTTCTTCTACTTTAGTTCCTATGATATTGCCTTTGCAATTTCCTCATTTGTCATTGCTTGGCCTTCAAAGTTCTAGGCACCATCAACGGCATTAACCCATTGACATACATATTGTTTTAGGTTGTTTTTCAACCGAAAATTTATGAATGATATTAGTCGCTTCTTCAAAATAACCTTGCTGAATTTGTCTGACTGCAAAAGCAAAAGAAAGCACTTTCCATTCAACCCAAGCACCAGAAAATCCATTTCCTCCTGAGAATGTTGCTGTTTTGGAGAGAATATGGACTGTAGCCGTTATATTGGGGTTGTTACCTGTTAAGCCATGATGTTTCAGCATAGCATCGGAAAGTTGAGCAACAGCTTGTATTTCTAAACCGACGGGTAAAGCCCCCCCTGTAAGCGTGATAGTTAATGGTATTGTATTCTCCAGTTTTTGATTATGTATCTAGTAAATAAACTTATCCGATTACATTGCCGCCTGCTTTTGTTAGTTCCGCATTAAAACTAGCAGGACCATCCCCACAACCTAATATTGTTTTCGTCAGATCACTTTCATTCAAAGAAAACATTGCCTGATATTCACTAAATGATCGACCCCAGGGAACAACGCTGGTCAATTCCATGGTCTATTAACTCGCATAAGTAAAAAACTCCCAACTGCTTTGTTTTGCACCTAAGGATTTATACACCGCTTGTGCAACTTGATTATCTGGTGATGTTACCCATTGCAGTCGCACAGCACCTTTGGATTTCCCATAGGCTTCACAGTGTTTAATAAGAGCCGTTCCTACACCTTGACCACGACAATTTTGCTCCGTGTATAGATCATTCAACACGGCTACTTTTGACGTTATCATAGATGAAAAACTAAAATAAACCGTTGCAAAACCGACTAATTCACCTTCTTTTCGGTAAACAAATAAACAGCCTGTTTCTGACTGCTCGTCAAATTGAGAAAAGAACTGTTTGTTTCAGGCATCATCAATATCCGTCACTTTATAAAAGCACTGGTATGCTCGAATCAATGGAAGGACTTCATCAAGGTTTTCCGCTGTTATTGCTTCTATCATATTTACCCTTAAAATATACTTTTATATCACTGTAATTAGGCTACTGCTTATCAGTTGAAATAATTTGAATATCTGGAAGGTTTTCTGATATATGCAGATAATCACTTCCATTCTCAAGTGCCTGTACAACAACAGCCAATGGCTCCGACCAAATTTCAGGTAAGTCCGTCTCCCCTTCTGTTGCAATAGAGTACGCTAACCGCTCAACGGGTGGTGTGAAATCAGCCTGTAATCCGGGCTTATTTCCTCGTGCATCTACTCTATACCAGCCATATTCCTCTATATAAATAGCATTTAAACCATGTAAACAAAAAGGTGGCTTATCATCACTAATAGTCAGGCGTTGGTAGCAAAGTCCAGCAGGAATATCATTTGCTCTAAGCAATGCAGCCAATAAATGGCTTTTTGCATAGCAATAGCCCGTACCGTGTATAAGTACATCTGAGGCTTTGCAAGTGACAGGGTTTAATTGGTAATCCCAACTATGCTTAATTTCATCTCGTACAAACTTAAAACACACTTTAGCAATTTGTTGTTTATCTTTTCCAGCTGTAGCCAATTCCGCCGCTTTTTCCAACACATCAGGGTGTTGCCAATCTATATATTGACTAAATTCCAAATACTTTTTCATAGTTCATTCGTTTGAATACGTCGTCATAAACATTCAATTAAATATTTACTTCAAAAGCCAGATCAAAATCAATATTCATTTCTGGGACTATACTTAGGCTGAGTGATTAGCTATTACCCATTGACTAGTCGCGGTGATTGAGCTGTCAAACTCAACCGATAGTGCTGTTGACTGCCATAAAGCGAATAAACATTAGTCAGTTTAAATGCTATTTTTTTCAGAGCGTCCTTCATACCGAGCATATTTCAGTTTATTTTAAAACACGAGCAATTCTGAACAATACTGCATCAATTCATCACATTATTACTCAGTAAATACAAAGGTTTGATTACATAGCGTATAATGCAAAGAACATTGGTCTTAAGTTCATTATGAGGAATTATGAGTATTACATTATCTAATCGAGTTAACGCTGTAAAACCATCACCTACACTAGCGATTACCGCTAGAGCAGCTGAAATGCGAGCGGCTGGTAAAGATATTATTGGACTAGGTGCAGGAGAACCAGATTTTGATACGCCAGAACCTATTAAATTAGCGGCAATTAAAGCAATTAATAATGGCTTTACAAAATACACCGCAGTTGATGGTACTGTTGAATTAAAACAGGCAATTATCAATAAATTTAAAAAAGACAACGGCTTTGATTATCAACTCAATCAAATTTTAGTCTCTTGTGGCGGCAAACAAAGTTTCTTTAATCTTGCTCAAGCATTAATCAACCCTGGTGATGAAGTCATTATTCCCGCGCCTTATTGGGTTTCTTATCCTGACATGGTTTTATTAGCCGATGGCGTACCTGTTATTGTTGAGACCACACAAGAACAGCAATTCAAAATCACAGCAGATCAATTACGTGCCGCAATAACTGATAAAACACGTTTATTTGTTATTAATAGCCCATCAAACCCAACGGGTGTTGCTTATTCTACCGCCGAACTTAAGGCATTGGGCGAAGTCCTTAAAGACTATCCTGAAATCATTATCGCCACCGATGATATGTATGAACATATTCTTTGGGAAAAAAGTAGTTTTGTAAATATTCTTAATGCCTATCCTGAGCTTTATGACCGCACTATGGTTTTAAATGGTGTATCAAAAGCCTATTCAATGACAGGCTGGCGTATTGGTTATGCAGCGGGACCCGCAAGCCTAATTGGCGCAATGCGTAAAATTCAGTCTCAAAGTACTTCTAACCCAACTTCAATTTCTCAAGTTGCTGCGGTTGAGGCTATTAATGGTGACCAAAGCTGCATAGACACTAT
>DAOWHF010000292.1:0-4663 GCA_030641565.1 Methylomarinum sp. | reverse complement strand
TGAAAAGATACGTACTGACTCTATTGCCCGTGTGTATATCGAAAGCATACGAATGGCTAGGAGAAATAAACAAGATTTAAGGCTGGTTTTTGATTTTAAAACTGGGGTTGAGGTTGAGCGATATGCGCTTATACGTGATGGATCGGATGAAAAGCGTTTGGAATTAAGCTTATCAGTAAATAAAGTTTTAAAAAAAGACCCGGTTACAGCTTCCAGTAATGCAGACTTAAGCCCCTCAAATACAAGTCCGGTTGCATCATCAAATGATCTGAATGATTTATTGTCAGATTGGGATATTTCAGGGAAATTAAGTATAGAAGAGCTTGGTTTTTTTCATAACCCTCTCGATTCTCGTCAACACAATAATTACATCTCGGGGGCTTTTGAACCTGAAATTTATCGTGAATGGGATAACGGAAAGCAAAGTTTTACTTTTGTACCTTTTTATAGATATTCACAGCATGATAATAAACGCACACATTTCGATATCAGAGAATTAACATGGCTGCTAGCTGAAAATGACTGGGAGTTGCGTGTAGGTATTCGTAAGGTTTTTTGGGGGGTGGCAGAAGGTTTGCATCTGGTAAATATTATCAATCAAACGGATCTTGTAGAAAATACTGATACTGAAGATAAGCTGGGGCAGCCAATGATTAATTTGGCATTGATACGTGATTGGGGAACCATCGATTTATTTGTGTTGCCAGGTTTTAGAGAGCGAACATTTCCAGGCGTAGAAGGGCGGTTAAGGACGTTTCCTGAGGTTAGAGTGGGGGATGCTGTTTATGAAAAGCATGGTGTTGAGAAGCATTTAGCCTTTGCAGCACGATGGTCTCATGTTATTGGTGATTGGGATTTGGGTTTATCGCATTTTTATGGCACTAGCCGTGAGCCAGTCTTTAATACAGTGATTTCACCGACAGGTTCTTTGCATTTAATCCCTTATTACCAGTTAATTAACCAGACAGGTCTCGACCTTCAGCTAACGTATGAGGACTGGATATTTAAACATGAAGGTATCGTCCGCTCTGGGCAAGGGAAAACATTTTATGCCACCACAACAGGTGTTGAATACACACTGTTTGATCTTTTTAGGACAGGGCTGGATTTAGGTGTTGTGGTTGAATATATGTATGACACGAGAGGTGAGGGAAATTTTTTAGCACCATTTCAGGATGATATTTTAACCGCATTACGCTTTGCTTTTAACGATGAGCAAAGTGCTGAGGTTTTAGCGGGTGTCATGTTCGATAGAACTAATAATACTAAATTTTATAATATTGAAGCCAGTAGGCGATTGGGAGATAGCTTTAAGGTTGAGATGGAAATGCGTTTATATAGTGGTGCACCAGTAAAAGATCCCTCCTATATATTTCGTGAAGATGATCATGTTCGATTGGACTTGAGCTATCATTTTTGATTAAACAGAATACATTAGAAGTGTCAGTATTTTTTACAAAAATACATCTCGCTTAAATATCAAATATATCTTACAAAATTAAACTATTGAAAACATAGCGAGATTGATTGGCTTGGTGCAGTTATTGCCTGAGGTTATTAATGTCTAATTATTTTTACTAACAACAGGTTTTGATATGAAAATGAGATTTAAAATGGCAAGTTTTTTTGTTATTTTACTGATTTTGCTTGTTACTTTTAAAGATAAAGACACCGGTCTAATCGAGTTGATTAATCAGGAATTTAAGACCACACCAACATCTTCTGGACGTGCTAAATTTGATTTATTAGACGCCACACAGTTTACTGATTTGATGTATCCCTGGTTAGGCTTTCCTGTGACGGTGTTATCTGAAGAGCAATTGCTTGGTGGTGGAGATCATACAGGCATTCCTCCTGATGAACTTAAAGTAAAAAACGCACTCATTCAATTTAAAGATAAAAAAAGAATAATATTGAATCTTCCTAGCTATCAGATAAAATCTGATAAGAAAGAGGATGTTCTGGCCGCACTTCATATGAAATGGTATTTACAAGTTATTCAATATGTACGGGATGCCTTGCCCGATGCGGATATAGGGATATTAGACTTACCTTATTCTCCATGGACTGCTTTAAAGTCAAAAGCGAATATATCAAATTACCAGCAAGTTATTGAGTATTTAAAGCCAGTGATAGATGCGACAGATACCTTGTACCCGATGTTTAAAATATTTAATTATGATGAGAGTGATTTGTCTTATTTGATGGGGGTTCAATTGTATACGGCAAAAGTTTCGGGTAAGCCTGTTTACCCCGTTTTGTCGCATAAAAATATAATAGTGCAAGCAGGAGATGAGAGTAAATTTATTCCTGTTAATTTGATAAAACAGCAATGTAAATTTGTGCGAAAGAATGCTGATGGTATGGTGTGGTGGTCAGCAAAACAAGAAACGTGGGAAAATCATTGGTATGACGCTGTTTCTACAGACTGTTTTTATTAATTAAACAATCTTGAGCACAATAAATATGGCGCCCCAAAAACAAGGTTTTGCCATATTTCGCGCGGTTAGGTTTTCGGCTTTTATCTTGAGTTAATTTTTGTTGAGAACAAGGCGCTGAAATAGGCGCGAAGCACATGGATGTGCAAGTGTCGCTTGAAGCAGGAGCTGGTTGCGACCATAGCAAGCTACGTAACTATTTCAGCAACGCAGTTATCAGCAAAAATCAGCCAATAGAAAACCGAGAACTTGGCCGTGCGGAGTATATATTCTAAGCGTCATCTAACACCCTAAACAACATTTCTTTAACGGTTTGAGGTTCAAAGGGTTTGTCGCATATGCCTGATATACCCGCTTGCTGAACATTGTTGAGGCGAGTTTCATTTGCCTCGCTAGTCACCATTAAAATGGGGATATAGGGATTATCCAGTTCAGTTCGAATATATTGAGTTAACTCTTGGCCATCCATTTCTGGCATATTTAAATCGGTCACAATTAAATCAAAGGCGTCGTCTGATTGGCTGAATATTTCAACACCTTCTTTGCCATCTTTTGCTTCTGTTATTAAGGTGATTCCCATGTTGTTTAAAACGCGAGAGATATGTTTTCTTGCTGTCAGGCTGTCATCCACAACCAGTACCCGAACTTCTTCAATATCATAATGCTTAAATGCAATTTCTTCGGGGTCTATGTAATCAATTGTGGTTCTTAATGCGCGCTTTAAATCTTCATGAGTAAAAGGTTTAGGCAGGATAGCAATAACCCCTGCTTGACGAATAGGGTCTAAGGCATCAAACCGTGTTTCACTAGAAATTAACATGAAAGGAATGTTTTTTAGGTTTTCATCGTGCTTTATTTGAGTCACTAGCTCTGTTGCCGTCATGTCCGGTAAATACATGCTACTGATAATCAAGTCAGGTTGGTGAGTGTTTAATATGTCTAATACTTCTTTGCCTGTAGTTGCCGGCTCAATATTTGCAATGTCTTCTGATGTCAGGTGGTTGGTGATGACTTTTAATTGTACGTTAGACGGTTCTACTAATAAGATAGAAAGGTCAGATATATTAACTTGATTAGTGTGACTCATTTATAAGCATCCTAAATGGAAATAATTATGGTTATTTTTCTTTTTGATAGACATTAATAAAACCTTTACGATTTGGCATGTTGATTTTAGGCAAAGTTTTTGCGTTAATCATCAAATTTTTCTCAATAATGTGATTAAGATACAAAAGATAGGCGGTTACCGCATAAAGCTCATTATTATCGAGTTTACCTGGGGTATTTAAAGGCATGGCTCGTCGAGTAAAATCAAACAATGTTGTTGCATAAGGCCAATAGCTGCCAATGGTCTTGTCGGGTGGGTTATCTGTTAATGAATGCGTAGCGCCGGCTAATTCATCAGCGCTATCGCCAGTGCCCTCTAGTCCGTGACAAGATAGGCAGTGTTTTTCGTAGACTATTTTTCCTGCAATTGCATTACCTTGTCCTTTCGGTAAGCCTTTACCATTTGGAAATATGTCCATATTCCATTGTTTAATCAATTGAGCTGAGGCAGGTTTGCCAAGATTAGGGCCTAATCCAGCGGCTAATCCGTTAAAGCTTATTAAAAAAAGTGATAATCTAAAGATAAACATGGGATATGTCACCTTTATTATTAACTTCCCAACTAACAATAGCATTGTAATGGAAGTAGCCTTGACGACCTCTTTCCGTGATAAGCTTAGTTCTTTCGGGTTGTATATAGCCAGTTTCATCTGTTGCACGGCTTTTTAAAACAGCAGTGCTACCGCTCCAGTCCCATGGAATTCTAAAGCGTGTAAAGCATTTGGCTAATACAGGTTCTTGTAATGAGGCTTCTGCCCAGGTTTTACCGCCATCTGCCGAGACCTCTACCTTAACTATTTTACCTCGGCCACTCCATGCTAAACCGCTAATTTGATATAAACCTTTTTTATCTAGTTTATGGCCATAAGACGGATTAGTTATGAGTGATTTGGCTTCCATGACAAAAGTAAATTGTCTGGATTTCCCCGAGGCTAGTAGTTCAGTATATTTTGATGTTTCATTTCTAGCCATGGTTGGTTGATTGCTTAAATGCAGTCTACGCAACCATTTAACATTAGTTACACCTTCCCAGCCTGGTACAATTAATCGTAAGGGATAGCCATTTTCAGGTCTAATCCGTTCGCCGTTTTGATAGATAGCTAAAATACAGTCATCTA
>DAOWHF010000168.1:0-13795 GCA_030641565.1 Methylomarinum sp. | reverse complement strand
TTGCTTAGCTATTTCTGGTCATTCTATGGGCGGACACGGTGCATTAACCATGGCATTGAAAAACAGAGATGTATTTCAGTCAGTTTCTGCATTCTCACCGATTGTTAACCCTATGAACTGTCCTTGGGGAGAGAAAGCCTTTTCTGGTTACTTGGGAGCAAACAAAGCAGATTGGGAACAATATGATAGCCTTGAGCTGGTTGAAAAGTCTGATTCTATCCCGCCTATGTTGATAGATCAGGGTTTAGCTGATGATTTTCTAGCAGAACAGCTAAAAACTGAGGTTTTTACTCAAAAAATTCAGGACAAGGGTTTTACAGATAACTGTACTATCCGAATGCAAGAAGGCTATGATCACAGCTATTTCTTCATTTCAACATTCATTAAAGATCATATCGACTTTCATGCTTCCTATATTTGTCGTGATTGATCTTTAAAGGTATTATCAATACCAAGTATTGATTAACCAATCAATCAATTAAACCGGCTAACCATGCCGGTTTTTTTTTGCCCTGTAATAATAACTATAGGGTGAGCTGAGGTACTGTAATCCCCAATATATACTAACTCTAATCGGTTACTAAAAAAATAGGGAAAGAAAAACATTGATCGTAACCCGTATGGAGCATCGCGTAATACGGGAATAAAATCCTGTATTCCGCAATGCTCCATACAGGCTACATATCACTTTTTTGATATAAAAATATATTGGGATTGGTATAACACCATGGATGGTGTGTAGTAGAGCAACGCACCAGAGGTAGAGCAATGCGGAGCAGTTGCCGAGCACACCTTTCATTGTGATACGTTTCCTGTCGTCAGCACATCCTATAACAGTTTTCTTAACTTAATGACAGTGATGCATCCATGTATAAATTCCCACGCAGAACATGGGAATTATGGATAGCTGAGTGTGCGTTACTTATTCAACGCTTTTAATACCGCTTGCATACTATCATTTGCATCACCAAATAACATACGGGTGTTTTGATGTACAAATAATGGATTACCTACACCGGCATACCCCGCAGCCATACTGCGTTTAAG
Organism: Methylomarinum sp.; assembly: GCA_030641565.1. Classification (GTDB taxonomy): domain Bacteria; phylum Pseudomonadota; class Gammaproteobacteria; order Methylococcales; family Methylomonadaceae; genus QPIN01. Next base: position 12,748 of record DAOWHF010000168.1, on the reverse strand, counting down.
CACGATAGTGGTTGCACTATTCCAGCATTCCAGAACTGGCATACCTGCAATGGGGCTGTTGGGGTCATCTAATGCAGATGGATTTACAATGTCGTTAGCACCAATAACAATGGATACATCGACATTAGGGAAGTCTTGGTTAATTTCATCCATTTCAAAAACAATATCGTAAGGGACTTTTGCTTCAGCCAACAATACATTCATGTGCCCAGGCATACGGCCTGCAACTGGATGTATACCAAAACGCACAGTTTTTCCTTGTTCTTGCAAACGCTTGGTTATTTCATTAACCGTATGCTGAGCTTGAGCAACAGCCATACCGTAACCAGGAATAATCATGATACTTTTTGCATCATTTAATAATTTGGCGGTTTCTTCAATATCTATCGGTGTAACATCACCTTCAACAGTTGCCGCTTCACCCGATGATGATCCAAATCCACCTGCAATCACACTGATAAAGTTACGATTCATGGCTCGGCACATAATGTAGCTTAAAATAGCACCACTACTCCCTACCAGCGCGCCAGTCACAATTAACAAATCATTACTTAACATAAAGCCCGTTGCCGCCGCAGCCCATCCCGAATAGCTGTTTAGCATGGATACAACCACCGGCATGTCTGCCCCACCGATAGCCATCACCATATGCACACCAAAAGCTAAAGCAATTAAGGTCATTAAGACCAGAGCAAAAGTACCACCACCTGTTTCAGCACCTGATAAAAATACATTGCCCAACCAAATAGTCGCTATCAATAAAGCCAGATTGAGCCAATGACGAGCTGGTAGCAAGACTGGTTTACCATTGAGTTTTCCACACAATTTACCAAATGCAATCACCGAACCAGAAAAAGTCACCGCACCGATAAAAATACCAATATAAATTTCAACTTCATGAATGGTTTTATCTATTCCTTCTAATCCGTTTGAACTATCAATAAAATTTGCATAGCCAACCAACACTGCTGCCATACCAACTAAACTATGCATAATGGCAACTAACTCTGGCATTTGTGTCATTTCAACTTTTAATGCCGCTTTAGTGCCTATAAAACCACCAATAACTAAAGCGATAACCAAGATGACATATGAAGTAACTGAAGCACTTAATATGGTAGCAATAATGGCAATTGCCATACCTGCCATACCAAAATAATTACCTTTACGCGCTGTTTCCTGGTTGCTTAATCCGCTTAAACTCAGAATAAAAAGAATTGAAGCAATAACATAAGACATTATAACTAGACCTTGTGACATCATTTTAAAGCTCCTATTTTCTAAACATTTCTAGCATGCGTCTGGTGACCAAAAAACCACCGGCAATATTGATTGAAGCGATAAGAATCGCTAACCCCGAAAGCAAAGTAATTAGAAACCCTGAGGATGATATTTGGACTAAAGCACCAATAACGATAATGCCACTAATCGCATTGGTTACACTCATTAAGGGCGTGTGTAAGGATGCAGAAACATTCCAAATGACTTGATAGCCTATAAAGCAAGCCAAAACAAAAACGGTAAAATGCGACATAAAAGATGCCGGTGCAACTGAACCTAAAGCAAATAATGCACTGCCTATAATCAATATAGGCAATATTTGTTTTATGGGCTCAGGTATGACAGATTTCTTCGGTTCTTTATCAACATCCTTAACAGCAGGTGCTTCAGTTTGTGGTGCGGGTGCAGCGGATAGTTTAACTGGCGGTGGTGGCCAGGTTATTTTTCCCTCTTTAATAACAGTGGTTCCACGAATCACTTCATCATCCATATTGACATCAATTGTGCCATTTTTATCTGGACATAATTCGGTTAACAGATGTCTTAAATTTGTCGCATAAAGCTGACTGGATTGCGCTGCCAATCTACTTGGCAAATCAGTATAGCCAATTAAAGTAACACCATGCTTAACCACAACTTCATTCTTTTTAGTAAGCGCACAGTTACCGCCTTGTTCTGCGGCCAAGTCAACAATCACACTGCCTGGCTTCATTGATTCAACCATACCTGCGGTGATTAACTTTGGCGCAGGTTTCCCTGGAATCAGTGCAGTCGTAATAATGATGTCAACTTCCATTGCTTGCCTGGCAAATAAAGCCATTTCAGCTTCAATAAATTCTTTAGACATGGTTTTAGCATAACCACCAGAACCTGAGCCATCCTCTTTAAAATCTAACATTAAGAACTCAGCATCCATACTTTCAATTTGTTCTTTAACCTCTGGGCGTGTATCAAAAGCACGGACTATAGCCCCCATACTTTTTGCAGTACCTATAGCCGCAAGACCAGCAACACCTGCGCCAATCACTAATACTTTTGCCGGCGAAACTTTTCCAGCGGCGGTAATTTGTCCGGTAAAAAAACGACCAAAATGCTGTGCTGCTTCAATAACTGCACGATAGCCAGCGATGTTAGCCATAGAACTTAGAGCATCAAGCTTCTGCGACCTAGATAAACGAGGTACGCTATCCATAGCCAAGACAGTTCTTTCTTTATCTGCTAAGTTTTGAAGTAAATCTTTATTTTGTGCAGGCCAGATAAAACCAATTAGAACTCCACCTTTGGGTAAAAGATCAGTTTCATCAATACTTAATTCAGGATGAATTTCTGGAGCACGAACTTTCATCACGATGTCCGCATTTTTCCATAAGGTTTTAGCATTCTTTCTAATAGTACAACCGACTTCTTTATAGGCTTCATCTGAAAAATCAGATGCTATACCCGCGCCACTCTCTATATTGACTTCAAAACCTAACTTAATAATTTGTTCTGCAACATTTGGGGTGGTTGCAACACGCCGCTCCCCCGGATGAATTTCTTTAGGTATACCGATTTTCATTTACGTCCCCTTTATTATTATAGAATTCTAGTAAATTTAAACTTGAGGGTACTAGATATTTTTAGAGCAAAGTACGAAATCTTGCTTTTTACACAACTGTTGAGTAACCCCTCTTCAGCTTTATAATAGCAGTTATATATTGTAGAGCGGACTTCAGTCCGCTATGGTTATATACGCCACATAAATGTAGGCACACAAAGTAAAATATGGTATTTAAGCTAACTGATGCCCTCTCTACATTACCTATTAAACATCATTAGATAATATTTAATACCAGTCTCAAAATCGGTCTTGTTATATAACTCGGTTCCTACCTATTTGTTTTGCCGCATAAAGCCTTTGGTCTGCACATTCAAGTAAATCATCAAAATACTTGCAGCCACTACTAGACCATTCAGCAACACCAATACTTACAGTAAATCTTATGGCCTCATCATCAACTATAACTGTATGCTCATCAATTGCAGCTCGAATCCGTTCAGCAAGTATATATGCCTGCTTTAAATCTGTTTCTGGCATTAGCACGACAAACTCTTCACCACCAATCCGCGCAACAAAATCTATATTACGTACATGCTGCTGACAAATTTGGCAAAATTCAATCAAAACATCATCACCTATGGCATGCCCATAGCTATCATTAATCTTTTTGAAATGATCTATATCTAACATCATCAACGATAATGGTCTATTGAAACGAGATAATCTGCTAATTTCAATATCGGCAAGTGCATTCAGTTTTCGTCGATTAAAGGTGCCTGTTAATGGATCGATTGAAGATAGCTTTTCATAATATTCTTTTTTACTGGTGTTGTATTCCAGCTCAACACCCAAGCGGCTAAAATCAATGGTTGAGGAAATTTCTGCCTGTAACAATCGACGACGACATTTCTCATATGACTCAAGCAATTCACCTAACTCATCGTGGGCATACTTCTCATTAATTTGTATTTTTTTATTACCAAATGCAAGGTCATGTATGGCATGTGTCAGATGTCGAATGGGGAAAATAATACTCCGCCTTAATAACCAGAATAAGAATAAAGTCAAAACAAGAATGCTACTTAAAACGATAATGATGAAATAAAGCTGATATTTATAATGATGGGTTTTGGTACTTGCCTGAACATCTAAATCGTCCATTAATAAATCTGACAATGCTTTAAGCTCATCAATTTGACACGTTAGAAGTTCAAACCAATGTTGGCCGTCATTCGTTATGAGTTTATTTTCATTCGATAGATAAATTTCCTGTTCCATCGAATGAATTTTGTCCTGATCGCAATCTAAAGCAAGCCATGATTTTTTCTGGGGGGTAGCTGCATGCAAAAAATCTTGTTTAAACTTCACCTGTTGTCCAAGAAGCAGAATAAAATCATGAAGTTGTTTTTTTGATAGATACCCCTGCTCAAAAGCTAAAACTCCAAGTGCCCTTTCAAGTCCTAAAGCTTCCTTAAGATTTATAATTGCACCAAACGCATCGATATTATGTGCCATTTTGGAACTCATTTTATAATGAGTTGCAGTTTCAGGGATTGCCAGTAGCTCAGCTATAAAACCACTATAAAATCTAAAGGTACTATCACTCCCTTCTGACAAATCAATTAATTTACGCTGTTCAGCTAATCTGTAAAAATATTTTCTACTCTGAATGAAATGCTCAAGCATCTCTTCATTTGTCATGTGCTTTCCAAAAGTATTTAACTTTTGCTTAAAGCTATTTATCACCTGGTCAGTAATTTCACGTTGTTTAATTAATTCAACATGGAAGTTATTATTATTTGCTCCTAAATAGGCCATGGATAGCCCTCGTTCCATCTGCAATTGATGAGTGACTACATTTATTTGATTAACGATTGGATTAAAATCCAGGACACTTTGTATACCTAAATATTCTTTTGAGCTATTCCACAATATGAAAAAACTTAAACCAAATAATGCAAGTATGGGAAATATTGCGGTAATTGCTAAACGAATATTTAAAGTAAAATACCGACTTAACCAATCAATAACACAGCGTAATAATGAGGATTTATCCTGCTTATTATCAGACAAACCATATTCATAAACCTGTTGAGCGAAGTTGAGATCTTCATCAACTATATGATTCATTAACCAGTTATAAAGGAATAGGTTAACTTCTTGTGATACTTTAATTGAATCAGCTGTTAATAGTTTATTTTTTAATTCAGGTACTTTTTTGATAAAGGCCTGATGTTGTTTTATATGATTTTCTAAATCAGGATAATTACATTTTCGCATTAATGCTTCTTCGCGAGTAAAATGTATTACCACGTATTTTTCTAATTGTAGAAAAATATTCTCTAAAACTTCATTTGCATGTCCACTTGCAATAGCCTCGGAAAGCTCAGCTATAAGAGATAAAAGTTTCTTATGGTCAGCATCAATACTATCGACACCAACGCTTAATCCGTCATTCCAAACAAGATTATTCATAAATTATAAAAATATTGTATTTCCCAACACATCACCTACCCTCAGTTAACATCGATCCAATAATAAAATAACACGAGTACAGTAAACCGCAAGTCAGTCATTCCCGAAGTTTTTTATCTGCAATCCATTTTTATGGTATTAAGATTCATATCCAAACCAGTAGAAATGACCAGATCGTAGCTCTAATTTTCACTAATTTACAGGACACGGTGATAGATTCTGCTTCATTAAGTCTAATACTCACATGGGTGATATTTTTTTGCAAGTATATACTGACAAGTGATTGGAACAATGGGATTGGTTCTGATAGCAAATTAAAAACACACAAAAAAGCCAGTAATTTCTCACTGGCTTACTCTAACAATTTTAATTGCCTGTTTTGTACTCAAGCCATCGATATACTCGCTGTTAGCTGAGAGTGTTAAGCTGATTGTGAAGATATATTACACGGTAAAGTCAATCTGCTGAACAGTACCCGTTTTGCCATTTTCTGAAATAAAAACACCTGTATGGCTTACTTCCCCTAAAGACTGGTTTTCATTTGTTTTCAATTGGTAAGGTGTTGAGACGTGTCCAAGAAAAATAGCGCCAATTTCTTTATCCGCCAGAGAGAACAATTGCTGCGAACCGTCTTCATTTCGTTGCCATATACGCAATGAGTTATAAATTGAATCGGCTTCGTCAATAAAGTTGTTGTGATCATTATCATAGGCAGCTAAATCAGAAAACCCATTACCCGATTGTGGCCCAAACAATTCAGAACCATCATTAATAAAGCCATCATGGTTTTTATCTACCGCTAAAAATCCGCTACTAGGCTTAAGAATAGATATTTGGTCAGGATTGCCGTCGGCATCAATATCAAATTCAAATTTAGTTGCGGATAACTCTTCAGCCTTACCTTCAAAATTAACCACTAAAGGGTCAATTTTTTCAGCTTGACCTGCCCGAAAAGTAAAACTAGATTCACTATAGAAGCTACGACTCATCTTAAGGCTGATAGACAAATCAATACTTTTTCCATCCTGCGTTTTTATTGTTCCCTCCGCTAAAAAGGAGGTAGTTTCCTGCTCACTATAAATTGATGTACGCTCATAAACCATGCCAACCCCGCCTGATTGATTAGGTGGTATTGGTGCAGTAATCTCAACTGATTCAATATCGTCTTGCAATTGACCGGGGGAAAAAAGCTCAAATTCCTGCCCTGTAACTTGTTTTATCATTTGCTTAATAAGCTGTACTTTTAAGCTTTCTGCCGCATTGAGTTGGTAGGATGTATCTATCGTTTGTTTTTCAGAAGCAACCTTTGAACCGGGGTGATACATATCAACCTGGCTCGGAGTTATATTTTGAAGGGGTTGCCGTTCAGTTCGCCAAAACCGTAAAGACTCCGTTTCTTTTGATTGCTCTTTTAACTGATGTTGGCTGTTTAACTGAATTGAGGATTTTTCGATGATCATAATTTGCCTCTCTTTATAAGAAACTTTAAATGTAATCGGCCGGCAGTTTTAAAAGTTTAGAAAATAATTGAGTGGTCTCCATTACTGCTACATTTAAATAATGATGCCAGTATTAACACACGGGTTCCCGATAAAAAACTTGGGAATGAGGAACTGTTTCAGTTGCTGGAACTAGCAAGAATTAAACTATGTTAAATAACACATAAAAAACAAGTCATTTGACCTATTAAATGGCTAGCAATCATTTTTCAGTCTTATTACAAAAGAATAAAATTATTAAAACTCACATACTTACAAATATAAATAACAATCATTATCATTTGGTATAAATATTGCTAACTAATATTATTAATAAATCCAAATAAATTCATATTGCCATGCAAAAAAAACTGCTCCCCTTCATTATCAGCGTACTGCCTTGCACTGTGCTGGCTGATCACGCATCTATTGGCTTAGGCGTAGGCTCAGCATCTCCAATTGCCACCGAATCAGGTATAACACTACCTGAAGGCAAAGTTTCAACAGGTTTTCGGGCCGAATATATCAAACTCGACGAATATTCAGATTCTAAATTACAAGACTTACGTGAAGCTGATGCAGAGGCTGATTTACACAGTGTAGAGTCACTATGGAGTCTTTCGGTATCTGCCGCTTACGGCCTAACTGATGATCTAACAATTGGGGTGCGTTTACCATTCATCTTAAGAGACAACATCAGAGAACCTGCTCACGGCGCCCATCATGATGATGACGATCACGACGAACCCGTAGAAATCGAATCACTAGGGAATGTTGAAGGTATTGGGGATACAACGATCTACGGTCAATATCGATTCTTTAAAAATGATGGTACAAACATTTCCGCTTTATTAGGAATTAAAGCACCCACAGGTAAAACCAGTCGCTATTCTGCAGATGGGCACGAATTACTAGATACAGAATTTCAGCCCGGCTCAGGCTCCTGGGACGGCATATTAGGCCTGGCTTTTACTCAACAATTGGCTGCTTTTTCTGTTAATGCCAGTACGGTATATACCATTGCATCTGAAGGTGCTCAGGACACCGACCTTGGTGATATTTTTAGCTACAATTTTGCTCTGTCATACAGACTATTTGGCCAACAAGGGTTAAGCTATGAAGCGCCAAAATTTGCCTTAGATACCATATTGGAATTTAATGGCGAATGGCGTGACAAAGAAGAAAATCGCAATGTAAAAGATAACAATTCTGGTGGTAATATTGTCTATATTTCACCAGGAGTACGATTAACAGCGGGAAAAAACATTAGTGTTGGCGCTTCATTTGGTATCCCTATAGTTCAAAATACCAATGGCAACCAAGTAGAACCTGATTACCGAGTTATCAGCAGCATAAACTTTAACTTTTAAGGTGCACTAAACTTCGCTTCCCTATGATCACACTCATAGGGAAACACCAATTTAAAACACCTAACCGTTACTCTTTATATTAGTGCAGTCCCATGTCCAAAAAATATAAGCTTACTCCCTCATCCACTGTTATCTATTCATTATGCTTGGTACTACTTTGCAGTTGCCAAAGTACAGCAAATATTAGTGAACCGCAAAATTTCAACTATGAAATACCCAGTGCTACTGTAGCGGTCAATTTTGCGCCTAACGGACGATTGTGGCGTCTCATTCCAGGTAAACAAGCCATTTACCTTGATTATTCTAATGACTATGGAAAATCATACAGTTCACCTGTCAGAATTAACAAAATAGATCAGAAAATCAGTAGTTGGGCAGAAAATCCACCTGCAATTGAAATCAGTCACTCTGGACGAATCAATGTGCTTTATTATGCTGATGATCAACAACAATCAACCAGTTATTTCAGTTATTCTGACGATGATGGCAAAACATTCAGCACCCCCACTTTAATCAGTGATCATGCTAAATCCGCCATGCATTATATGGACAAAATGCTCATTGATAAAAATGATCAGGTCTATTTATTTTGGCATGACACACGTCATGAATCGCATGATAAAGAACTGGGTGAAGGTGTACTATCCCTTTACTACAGCGTAAATAAACCCTCTGATCATTCACAATTCAGCAACCAGTTCATCAGTAGTGGTATTTGCTCATGCTGCCGAACAGCAACAACATTTTCAGCCTATGGAAATCCCGTTATTCTTGCTCGCATGGTTTATGAACATGGTATTCGTGATCACGCACTGATATACATGAACAAAGATGGTTCATGGCAAAAACCTCAGCGAGTGACTCATGACAACTGGAATATTGAAGCCTGCCCAGAACACGGACCGGCATTAGCCATAGATGATAAAAATCGAACGCATCTAACCTGGTTTACTTTAGGTGATACCCGCCGTGGTATTTTTTATGCTCAAACGGATGATAATGGAAAAACCCTATCAGCACCCATGGCACTAGGAAACATCGATCATTTACCTAGCCACCCTGATGTTATCTCATTAAAACAGCGCGTTGTAATTGTATGGAAAGAGTTTGATGGCGAACAAACCTCTCTACACACTAAAGTATCCCTTGATAGAGGTAAATCATGGATAAATAAAACAACAGGCTTAATATCTAAATCAAAAAACAGCCACCCAAAACTTATTACAAATAATAGCGATATTTTCTTGTCCTGGTTCTCTAAGGATAACGGTCACAAGTTTATAAAGTTATAACTTTATAACGCTATTTCCTTCTATTTTTCAAAAAAATCAGTTCCACATGGTCTACCACAATCGTTGCGGTAGACCAATAATCCTATCTACTTAATAAACTGTTTGAGAAAAGTAAAAAACAAATATCCTTATTTTTAACCTAAATTTTGCGAGTAAAAAATTCCTAAATAGTTTTTTTGATTCTCGTATCAGATGATAGGTTTATCATTTTGACAATAGCAAAAATAACTACAGCATATATTAATGTAGCCGTTAAATAAGGCGGATAATATTGCATGACTCTTGTACTGTATTCAACCCAGTTTAGATCAGGAAATTTACCAGACAATAGATAAAAACTGCCATTTGAAATAACGAAAGCAACTGTTGTTGCAAGAAACAATATGCCAAATTGCGCCATCAACTTTGTACTGTTCAATGTTTTAAATCTTGCACAATACTGACCAGCAATCCACATACTTGCATAGGTTGGGATTAAAAAACCATAGGCCTGAGAAATGCAATAATCGCTGACATTAAACTGGGTAATCGCAAGATAATCAATTAAGCCAGCCTCTACTAATAATAAGCCAAAAAACTTCCATCCCCCTGCCCATAAACCCGCTAAAAAGAAAACCGCTAATGATGCATCAGGTAAGGAAATAGAGTCTCCAAAATGATGGAATCGAGTTGCCAACATTAAACCTATTAAAGCCAGTGGAGTTCTTATTTTTTTTAATGAAATATTCATATTTTATCTCTATTATTTAAATTATTTTGATACTAAAATGTGAAGCAAAGCTAAATCAATCGTCAACAAACAATAACCCAGATTATCTCTCCTCACCCAACCCTCTCGGCAATAGCTCCTCGACAACTGCTCCTGCGTTGTTCTACTACACGCCTTCCTTGGCGTTATGCATTGCTCGACTTACCTACATCCATCAAGAGAGGATTATTTGTTACTGAAAAATCAATACTTATAATGTACTGAAACAAAAAAGTTTCTATCGGCCGTATTAAAACCTCTATTGGATTGATACTGGTCGTTCAACAAATTATTAAGCTTCCCCTTAACCGTCCAGTTATTATTTACTTGATAAGCAGCTCGCATGTCCCAAACGACAGAACCATGTAATTTTGTCGATCCGTCTAATCGATCACCGGCCACTAATAGAGATGAACCTAAATTTAGACGATCAAAAAACTCCCTGTAAATATCGACGCCTAAATGCAATTGAGCGCGGTCAGATAAGCGTTGGTTAGTCTCACGGTCTTTTGGACTTAAAACATCCCCATTCAAAGCAATATTCCAGGCGTAAATTTGAGTTGAGATTTCCCCTTCAATACCATCAATCTGAGCTTTGTTAACATTTTGAGGATGCCAAATACCTTTATTATCAGGCTCCCAGGCTATCAGATTATCAATATTAGTATGGTAAGCTCTCAACATCCATTGCCCCCAATCATGTCGTCCCTCTAGCCCTACTTCGAATGAGGTTGATTCTTCAGGTTTTAAATTAGGGTTACCTGAATTCGGCCAATACAAATCATTAAACGTAGGTGCTTTATAGCCACTACTAAAATTAGCCACAAAATCTATATCACTAACACCCAAACCTATTCTGAAACCAGAATTCCCTGTCAAATGGGAACCGAACTGCTCATCTTCATCACCTCTGATTGAGGCATTAAAATCAACCCAGTCAAACCATCGGCCGTAATATTCAGCAAAACCACCTATATCGTAACGATCTGTTTCAGCAAACGATTTACTGCTTTCCACATGGTCATTTCTAAAGTCAGAACCAATAATAATCTCATGGTTAGTACCCAGGTTTATTTTATTGGATAGGCTTACCATTCTGCGACGTGTATTAAAAAAATCACCATCTGGCTGCCTACTCTCATCTCTGGACTCACCGAGCTTTATAACTGTAAGCCAATGATCAGATATCTGCATATTTGCTGATAAACCAATATTCTGGATCACAAAATCATTACGATCACTGCCCCAGTTATTATCAAATTCATTTTCACCTTGTGATCTAAGAGCAAACACCTCTGCACTATAGTTTTCATTGAATTGATAGCCAGTTCGGGCATTAAAGCTGGTATTTTCATAACCATCTCTATCACTATCCTTAGCCTTAGAAGACGATGCATTAAAGCCAGCGGTCGTTATATGGGATGCGCCCAAAGCGTACCAGGCCTGTTTATATTTACCACTGACATTACCACTGACACTAGCCGTATCATATGAACCACCCCCTGCATCAATCGATACAGAAGGTTTGTTATCTACTTTATGCTGGCCTTTTCTGGTAAAAATTTGAATAACACCCCCAATCGCATCAGAGCCATATAAGCTGGATTGCGAGCCTCTAACAATTTCTATGCGTTCTATTTGAGCTATCGGTAATGATGAAAAGGGAGCCGACCCCAGTGTGACTGAACCAATACGCACACCATCAACCAAGACTAATACATGGCCGCTACCTGTTCCGCGGACAAAAATACTGCTTGATTTACCAGGCCCACCACTTTCACTTACATCAATACCGGTTGCCTGTTTTAGTAATTCAGGCACACTTTGTACTTGTAAACGCTCGATATCTTGACGTGTAAAAACAGTACTCGCGGCAGATAAATGATCGATAGACTGAGCTGTTCTGGTTGCTGTTACGATGACTTTTGGAAGTTCCACAGTTTCTTCAGCTTGTACTTGAGCTGTAAAACCAAGTGAAATAAGACTAAAAACTGATAAAGGGGGGGATATAAATGCTTGCTTCATAATGTCCTCTGCACCACCCGTGCAAATAAGGTTAAGTTTGCAGGCGAGGACAAAAAACAAGAATAGATAGCACAGACCAACAGCTACCCATTCAGTAAGCAGCCCTCCGCTGCGCCGAATAAAACTTTCGGGCAGGTTTCCGGGCTTATAAGCGAACAATCAAATCTGTTACCTTCCCATATCATTGATACAGTGGTATTTAACAAATCTTTAACTTATCTACCGTTGCGGGGGCAGCGTCGGAATTGTTTAAAAAATTAAACGTACCGACTTCCCTTTTAACCCTCAAATATAAAATATTTTTGGGCACCAAAAAGTTGAAGGAGGGGATTATAGAGAGTTGTATTGGCAAAGCAAGCTTTATATTTTCTCATCAACGCTTTCGTCATATATAGTAAATAAACATAAACATGCTCTATGCAATTGAAATATAAATTATTTTTAGCATCATACATACCGAATAAAACTTGATCAGACATATTTAATTGTAGCTTTGATTTTTACTGACAATATGGCGAACAGCAAAGTACTATCATATT
>DAOWHF010000278.1:0-3349 GCA_030641565.1 Methylomarinum sp. | reverse complement strand
GCCTCAGGCCACAGCACAACAAATGACTAAAGGACAGATTAGCTTCAACAAAGTCAGCTTTGCTTATGACAGCCATCGCACATTATTTAAGGATTTTTCCTTACAGATAAATGCCGGTGAAAAAGTGGCACTGGTTGGGCAATCCGGTTCGGGTAAAACATCACTAACCAAGCTACTATTTCGCTTTGTCGACCCACAAAGCGGCAACGTCCTGTTTGATGGTATCAACAGTCAGGATTTTACGCTGGCATCATTGCGTCAACAAATATCGCTGATTCCACAACAACCCGAATTGTTTCACCGGTCAGTACGCGACAATATCACGCTGGGAGCAGATGTTTCTGATGAAGAACTGCAAGATATTGCTGCAAAAGCCCAGGTTTTAGAGTTAATCCAGCAATTACCACAACAGTTTGACACTCAGGTTGGTGAGCGCGGAGTAAAGTTATCCGGCGGAGAAAAACAACGTATAGCCATTGCCCGCGCCTTTCTGGAACAAGCACCCATCGTTGTTTTGGACGAAGCCACCAGTGCTTTAGATTCTCTTACCGAGCAACAAATTCAGGTCGCAATCTTTGAACTTCTTAAAAACAAAACCGCCATTGTCATAGCGCATCGTCTATCGACTATTTTACGTATGGACAGAATTATTGTTTTGGAGCAAGGCAGGATCATAGAGCAAGGCAGTCATACACAACTTTTAGCTAAACAGGGCAAGTATTATGAAATGTGGCAACATCAGAGCGGGGATTTTTTAGGTGAGTAAATTAGATTCAGCTAAAACAAATAAACTTAAAGGGGATAAGTAATGTTATACAGATTAGGATGGTTATTGGTGTTCGTAGCAACACTTTTCTTGTTTGCCAAATATTCTCAGGCAGCAAACTTTAAAGAAGGGCTAGTTAAAGGTAAGCTTAAACCATGTCCAAACACACCAAACTGCATTAGCAGCGAGTATGGCAAGATTGAGGCTATCAATGTAGGGCAGGCCGAGCCAACTTTAGCATGGGATAAATTAAAACAAATTATTGTTAGTCACAATGGAAACATTCAGACTGAAAACAATGATTATCTTTGGGCTATTTTTAAAACCCCGGTGCTGGGTTTTGTAGATGATGTTGAGGCACGGTTTGATTCATCGAAAAATTTGATTCATCTACGTTCAGCCTCACGAGTAGGCTACTATGACTTTGGCGCAAACCGTAAACGATTAATCAATATAATCAATGCGATGCAGAGATAAAAAACTATTTGGAGCAAGATACAAAATGGCGCGCCCGAGATGATTCGAACATCCGACATTCGCCTTCGGAGGGCGACACTCTATCCAGCTGAGCTACGGGCGCATTTTGTTTGGAACCTAAGATTATACGGGAAGTTAGAGAAAAGTTCTTCCGCTGTTTATTTTTTTGCTTTGAGTTTTGCCAGCATCTGTTTTTGTTTTTTTAGACGCTCTGCTTTTTCTTGTACTTGTTTTTCTAGGCGTTGCTGTTTGTTTTGAAATGCCTGGCGCGCTTTGTCAGCTGCTGCTTGATCCCACTGAGCAGGATTATCGATGTCTTTCATGATAATGCAATCAACAGGGCAAGGTGCGATACATAATTCACAACCGGTGCAATCGGCAGTAAGGATGGTATGCATTTGTTTGTTGGCACCCAAAATGGCATCAACCGGACAAGGCGGAAGGCACTTGGTACAGCCGATACAATCTTGCTCAATAATAAAGGCAACTTGTCGCGGTTTTTCGCTTCCAAATGCAGCATTTAGCGGTTTTTCTTCCACGCTTAATAATGTCGCCAGTTTGCTTATACCTGCTGCGCCTCCTGGGGGGCATTGATTTATTTCTGCAATACCATCACTAATGGCTTGTGCATAAGGCAGGCAGCCTTTATATCCACATTGCGTACATTGTGTTTGAGGTAACAGCGCATCAATTTGATCTACTAATGCTTGATTGATCATTAGTTTCCAGCCATTAGCGCGGCTATGTCATTTTCTACAGTATCTATGCCTTTTAAAGCATATTTATCTTCAAGTAACTTCAATATATTCTCTGTAAAAAATGGCGGTAAAGTCGGACCAACACGCACATTTTTAAAGTCTAAGGCAAATAAAGCCAGCATCATTAAAATGGTTCTTTGTTCGTACCAGGCAATATTAAAACTGACAGGTAAGGCATTTAATTCAGTTAATCCAAGCGCTTGTTGTAGCTGTTTTAAAAATTCAATGATAGCGCCAAAATCATTACTTTGCCCTACATCAAGATAGCGTGGAATATCTTCAATTTGACCGAAATCCTGTTGATATATACGGTATTTGCTATCGCCTGCGCTAATGATAAGCGTATCTTTTGGCAAGGCTTCAGCTAACTCAGTGTAATAACGGCGTTCTTTGTGGCGACCATCTGTTCCCGCCAGCACCAGAATACGTTTAATTTTGTCGGTTTTAATTGCTTCGGCAATTTTGCTTGTTAAACCAGAAAGCGCCTGAATACCATAGCCTGTTGTCGACTGCCCTTCGGTTAATGGATTGGGTGCTTCACATTGTTTGGCTAGTTCGATAATTTGGCTAAAATCTTTTCTTTGCCCCGGTTTACGGTCTGCAATATGAGTCACATCCGGCCAAGCAACCATACCTGTGGTAAATAACTTGTCTTGATAAGTTTTTTTCGGCTGTTGCACACTGTTGGTAGTGACTAAAACAGGGCCATTAAACTTAGGAAATTCTGTTTTTTGGCTTTGCCATGCGCCCCCGTAATTTGCTACTAGATTGAAGTATTTTTTCATTGCTGGATAAGCATGGGCAGAAATGGCTTCACCATGGGTATAAATATCAATACCTGTGCCAGCAGTCTGCTCCAGTAAGTCTTCAATATCTTGTAGATCATGTCCCGAAACTAAAATACCGGGTTTTTCCCAGGTATCAAGGTAAACCGAAGTCGGTTCAGGGTGACCAAATTTTTTGCTATTAGCTTTTTCTAGCTGCGCCATTGCATCTAAGCCTAACTCACCACTACGTAGCGTCATTTTTAAAATGTCATCTAGCGAGTTACTTTTATTTAGACTAAAACATAATGCCTGTTGCATAAAGTGGTATTGCTCAACATCTTCAATTCCCATTTCTAAGTTATGCACAGCCAAAGCCCCCAGACCTTTGACGGCATATAATAAACATTCCTGTAACGCCAGAACATCTGCATCAAGTGCTTTCATGTGCTGTTCTACACCGACCGTTGCGCCTTTATCGGTAAATTCGACCTCATCAATCGCATCATATTGCCACTCAGCTTCTTCAGGTATTGGCTGGTCAAATGCTTGCTGATGTTTTTGCTGATAAGCGAGTAAAAACT
>DAOWHF010000138.1:0-27121 GCA_030641565.1 Methylomarinum sp. | reverse complement strand
AAGTTTGGTTTTTATGTTGGTAGAAAAAGGCGCTAGCGCGCAAATGGTACTTAAGTTCCGCTTCAGGTTCTAGCTCTCTGAAATATATTTTCACAAATGCTTATTGTAATAGTGATAGTTTCAATTTAAGAAGTTACAAATCAGTGCTTAATAATACCTAATATAATTGCTACATGTGCTAATTCAGCAACTCCCGACACATGTAACTTCTTTTTTATCTGGGTTACATAGTTGGCGACTGTTTTATAACTCAAGCATAGCTCATCAGCTATGTTATGCGCTGTCTGCCCTTTAACTAATAATCTAAAAATATCAAATTCACGTACTGAAAATGTATCTATGATTTTTTGGTAATCCTGGTCAATAGAAATACTGTGAGTGTCTTTTAGCAAGCCTTGCTCTACATAACATTGGCCTTGCATAATGCTATCAATTGCTTCTGGTAAAATTTCTGGGGCGCTATTTTTGGTGATATAGCCCTTTGCCCCTGCATTTAGCGCGCGGCGCACATAAACCTGCTCATCATGTACGCTAAAAACCAAAATTTTTACTGCTTCATTACGCTGAATCATGCGTCGAATGGTTTCTAGTCCACCTATGCCGGGCATAGATAGGTCCATCACTACAACATCAGGGTTATATTGTTGATAGAGCTGCATGGCCAGCTCTCCTCTATCAGCTTCACAAATAACATCTATATTGGTCACTGCACTTAATAATAGCTTAAAGCCTGCTCTTACCACGGCATGATCATCAACTAACAGTACTTTTATGTCATCAGTCATAAGATTGGGATCTGTGCATTTATTTTCATCCCTTCATTAGGACTGGAATGTACTGAAAAATTGCCGCCCAATAGTTTTATTCGTTCCTCCATTCCTAATAAACCAAAACCAGAGGATGTTGCATCTAAAGGGCAGCCTTGGCCATCATCGGTCACTTGTAGTTGTAAGCTATCGGCTTCGATAGTAAGGCTGACAATGGCATGACTGGCATTGGCATGACGGACAATATTGGTTAAGCATTCTTGTATCACTCGGTAAATTTGGATGGTTATTGTTCCGTCCATATTATCGACTGCATCGTCGCAATGCAGCGTAAACGAGAGTGTTGAGGTTCTTTCTGCCCAGTGATTTAATAAGTCTTCAAGCGTTGCTTTTAGCCCTAACTCTGTCAGGATTAAAGGGTGTAACTGCTTCATCATTGATCTTACGACAGTGACTAGATGATCGCAGATATCAACGATAGATCGGCTTATTTTTTTTATGTCTGTCGATTCATGTGTTGCTGTCACCGCCATTACTTTGATTGCGGCAAGCGATTGTCCAAACTCATCATGTAATTCTTGTGATAGACGCTGCCTTTCTTCTTCTTGTATTTCTAAAGAATGCTGGGTTAATGCTTTGTTCTGTTTTTGAGTATCATCTAAAGCATCCGTCATATGATTAATTGCTTTTGCGATACTGTCATATTCCTTTACTGAAAAATCAGCCAGTTTTGTCTGGTATTCGCCTCGTTCAATGCCTTTAAGATTATCTACAATGATTTGTATAGATTTTAATGTTTTGTGAAATACAAAGTGAACGGAGAGAAAAGTCAGCAACACCAGCAATAATATAGCGCCAAAAAAGACTATGGTTTCATCCCAAACTTCGGTGATTTCATCCATGGGGTTAGCTTGAATAATTAGAGTTATAAGGTTGTCGTCAAGCGTATTAATTTGGTATTCAGCTTTTGGATAATTACTAATAACAAGACCAACAAACCATTTTGGTGGTGTTTCTTGTCGATCAGAAAATTTCTTATTACTCGTAATATCAACAATCACCCCAGAAGTTTTTTTTAACTGGATTTTTAGGTGTCTTGTTTGTTCTAAAGCGCTTAAGCGATACATCCAATCTATTTCATTATCCTTTGAATCTTTCAACCCCATTTTAATCAGTTGTAAAGCAAGGTTAATAGACGAATCAACTTCGTTAGTCACCGCATTACGCGCTTGCCATATTGCAATCGCCCCGCCTAGTGCCAGAATACATATTGAGACGATTAAAATTCTGATACTAATTTGATATCTTAAACTCATTATGTTTTTAACTGACAAATAAGAATAGCTCTATACTAAAGAAAATTAATTACAAAGGGTTAATTGGAGCTGTTATTTCTTCCTCTTCCTCCTCCTCATCAAAATCCTCATCAAATTCTTCATCCCAAATAAGCTCATCGTCCTCTGAAACCTCACCATCTAAAACCAGTGATTTTCTTTGTGAAATATAAGAACTTCTAAAGTATTCATAGCGATCGAATGTGATGGCTTCATCTGCAATTGATGAAAGACTTAAGCTATCAGCACGGGTATCAATCGCATTGACAGCGAAAATTGAAGATGAAATATAAGGGCTGCCAATATAACTAATAGGGTTCATGGCCGCATCGCCAACAAGACCAGCAACACCTCTAGGAGAGCTAGGGCCAAACAAAGGTAAAACAATATAAGGACCAGTTGGAACCCCCCAATAGCCAAGAGTTTGTCCAAAGTCTTCTTTGTGTTTAGGTAGATCTATCATTGAAGCAACATCAATAATTCCAGCAACTCCCACTGTTGAGTTAACAATAAAACGAGAGGCATCAAGCCCTGATTGTAAAAACTTTCCTTGTAAGAAAGTATTAATAGTGACTCCAATATCATCAACATTACTAAAGACACGGCTAATAGCACCATTGACAATCACTGGAGTAATCCATCGATAAGCTTTAGCAACGGGGATCATTGCATACTCATCAACCTCATCATTAAAATACTGTACTTTTCTATTCCAATTTTCCCATGGATCTATAGGGTTAGGTTCTTGAGTGGTTGCACAACCACTTAGTAACACAGATAAAAGGAGTCCAACAAATAAGCTATTTTTTTTGCTTTGCATTATTCTTCCTCAAATGGTGTGAGATAAACATTCTTTAAAGATAAATCCTATAAACCAACTTGTACTGGAGCGTATGAATCGCTAAAGTTTTGCAACCTTTTTATCCTGTTTCACTGCCTCGATACAGCGCCAGGCGGTAGCTCTACCTCCTGCATTATTTCCATTCACTACATCCATGTAACTTGGGTGAGAACAGGACGCAGTAGCTTTGAATCTAAATATTCTGAACATAATTTGCTTCGCTCAGACTTAATCAGAGATTCATTATTTTAAGTAAACGCAGAAATTAAAAAAAATCATCATGCTGGATGATATAGAATTAAGGCTCACAAACATAGTATAAACCTTATCTTGCAGCGACAACACAAATGGAAATAAGTGCCCACCCCCTAGGAAACCGCTTTAGGGGTTACCTCCCTGTTATTATCGATATTGAAACAGCAGGCTTTAATGCAAAAAAGAACCCTTTATTGGAAATAGCCGCTGTTATTGTGGAACCTGATGAAAATGGTTTGTTGCAATTAACAGAAACTCACGCCTGTAACATTAATCCATTTGAAGGGTCTGAGCTTGATGATGCCGCTTTAAAGTTTACTGGTATAGACCCTTATCATCCCTTTCGTATGGCGATAAATGAAAAAGAAGCGTTAGCAAAACTGTTTAAACCGATAAAGACTGCTGTTAAACGTAATGAATGTACGCGAGCTATTTTAGTGGGGCATAACCCAGCTTTTGATATTGCTTTTTTAAATGCAGCAATTGAGAGAACAAAAATAAAGCGCAGCCCTTTCCACCCTTTTAGTAGCTTTGATACAGCGACATTAGGCGGTTTGGCATATGGTCAAACGGTATTAGCAAAGGTTGCTAAGGCCGCTGAATTAGAATGGGATAATGATAAGGCGCATTCAGCGCTTTATGATGCAGAACAAACAGCAAAACTATTTTGCATGATTGTAAATCGCTGGAAAGAACTTGAAGAAAAAGAGCAGGTTAAAGGTTAAAGGAGCTAGGTTAAAAGAGCACACGTTCCGCTCTTTTAACCTTTAACCTTATGCCTGCTTTAACATCCCTTCTAACTCACCCTTGCTATGAAGATCAAGGATGATGTCACAACCACCAACTAATTCACCTTTAATATAAAGTTGAGGATATGTAGGCCAATTTGAATACTCTTTAAGTGCTTCTCTCACTTCTTGGTCTTCAAAAATATTAATATACATAAATTGTGTATCACATGCTTTTAATACCTGCACGGCTTGAGAAGAAAAGCCACATTGAGGGAAATCAGGAGAGCCTTTCATGTATAAAACAACATCATGGCTTCCTAACTGATCTTTAATTCTTTCTATAACATCCATCACTTAATTCTCAATACAATAAAAACCCAGTAATTTTATCAACTTTTAGCTAATATAAAAAGCAAATATCAAAACATTTCTTGCCTGAATTTATGTTACCGATATAATGAACGGTTTTTCGCAGTATCTTTAGCTCTGCAATATACTTACCCATAAAATTATGACTAGTCATATTATGCCTACATACGGACGTTTACCTATCACCTTTGAACGGGGTGCCGGGGTTTGGCTGTGGGATCAAAATAATACCCGTTATCTTGATGCGTTATCAGGAATCGCTGTCTGCAACCTTGGTCATGCGCACCCTGCGGTTCATCAAGCTATCTGTCAACAGAGTGAAAAGCTCATACACACTTCAAATTTATACGCTATCGCCACACAAGAAACACTAGCTAATCAGCTAATCGCTAAAAGCGGTATGGATAACGTATTTTTTAGTAACTCAGGTGCCGAAGCGAATGAAGCCGCGTTAAAAATTGCGCGTTTATATGGTCATCAACAAGGTATTGATAAGC
Source organism: Methylomarinum sp. (assembly GCA_030641565.1). Taxonomy (GTDB): domain Bacteria; phylum Pseudomonadota; class Gammaproteobacteria; order Methylococcales; family Methylomonadaceae; genus QPIN01. The sequence continues at coordinate 22,327 of DAOWHF010000138.1, read as the reverse complement.
CCTGCGTGCTAGTAATGGAAAAAAGTTTTCATGGTCGCACCATGGCAACTTTAAGCGCAACAGGCAACAAAAAAGTTCAAGAAGGCTTTGCCCCATTAGTTGAGGGCTTTTTACACGTCCCATTTAATGATATTAACGCAATCAAAACTGCGTTAGAGCAAAACAGCAATATTGTTGCTATATTTGTTGAGCCAGTACAAGGCGAAGGTGGTGTAAATATCCCTGCGGCTGATTATCTTAACCAGATACGCGCATTATGTGATCAACATGATTTATTAATGATGCTGGATGAGATTCAAACGGGGGTTGGTCGTACTGGACAGTTTCTTGCCTATCAACACAACGACATTTTGCCCGATGTTTGCACTATGGCAAAAGCTTTAGGTAATGGCGTGCCTATTGGTGCTTGTCTTGCGCGTGGTAAAGCCGCATTATTGCTCACAGCAGGTAAACACGGCTCTACTTTTGGTGGCAACCCATTAGCTTGTAGTGCTGCACTCGCTGTATTGGAGGTGCTTGATGAAGAAAATATCATCGAACAAGTTGAAGCGAAAGGTCGCCAGTTATGTACCAGTTTAATCAACAAAATCAATAATAACCCAGCAGTTCTTAATGTTAGAAATAAAGGTTTGATGATTGGTATCGATCTATCTAAACCATGCGCTCAACTGATTACAATGGCACAAGAAAATAATTTGCTTATAAACGTAACAGCTGACAAAACAATACGTTTATTACCCCCTTTAATAATAAATTCAGAAGAAATTGAATTGCTCACTGATAAATTATCAGTGCTAATTCAAGAATTTACCCAATAGCTTTAAAGAATCATGCAACCAAGACATTTTATTAGCCTGCTAGATCTATCTAGCGATGAGTTTCGTCATTTAATTAATCGTGCTATTGACTTAAAAAACAATAGAGACCCAGAATATCAACCCTTAAAAGGACAGGTTCTGGCAATGATTTTTGAGAAATCATCAACACGCACTCGTATCTCCTTTGAAGCAGGTATGGCTCACTTTGGTGGTTCTGCACTATTTTTATCACCAAGAGATACTCAGTTAGGTCGCGGCGAACCTATAGAAGATAGCGCAAAAGTTATCTCCAGCATGGTTGATGGCATTATGCTAAGAACATACTCCCATGAGACAGTAACCGCTTTTGCACAACACTCAAGTGTCCCTGTCATTAATGGATTAACTGAATTATTACACCCCTGCCAGTTATTAGCTGATATGCAAGCCTATTTTGAGCATCGAGGCGATATTGCTGGCAAAACAGTGACCTGGATTGGAGATGGTAATAATATGTGCCATTCCTATATAAATGCTGCGCGAGCGCTTGATTTCAAACTTAACATTGCTTGTCCTGAAGGCTACCTACCAGACCAGTCGATTGTTGATGCTGCGGAGGATCGCATTGCTTTTTTTAATACCACTGAAGAAGCCTCAGACAACTCGGACCTCATTGTTACCGATGTATGGGCTAGCATGGGACAAGAAGAAGAACAAAAAAAACGCGAAGTTGCTTTTAAAAACTATCAAGTAACAAGTGCTACAATGAGCACTGCAAATAAAGATGCTTTATTTATGCATTGCCTTCCCGCACATAGAGGGGAAGAAGTTGCCGCAGATGTTATTGATGGCTCACAAAGTGTTATCTTTGATGCAGCAGAAAATCGCTTACATGCACAAAAAGCATTACTTGAATTTTTACTTTGCAAATAAATTTATTTAATCCTGCGATTTAGCTTTACCCCTAGAAAAAGGCTTAACTGTGAAAAAAATACTAATTACTTTTATTACTTTAATGTGTATCAGCATAAATGTTTCAGCGAAAACTGTTTATGTGACTGATACCATGAAATATACACTAAGAATCAGTGAGAGCAACCGCAGTAAAATTTTAAAAATGCTACCTAGTGGAACCGCATTAACTGTTATTGATGAAGGCGAAAATTACAGTAAAGTCCGCACCAGAGACGGTACAGAAGGTTATATTTTAACTCGACACACCTTAAATAAACCCATTAGCCTTTGGTATTTAAATAAAGCTAATAAGCAGCTGGAAACATTACAGAAAAAACACGACTTAATTAAAGACGAACTTAACAAACTTAAAGGCAACAACAACCAAGCATTGTCTTCCAATCAGTCTTTAACTAAAGAACGTGACAAGTTAAGCAAGGAACTTAATGATTTGAGTCAAACAGCAGCAAATGCTGTGCAATTAAAACACCAAAGAGACCAGCTACAGGAACGTGTCGTTACTGTAGAAAGAGAATTACAGCAAGTAAAACGTGAAAACCAGACGCTAGAAGATAGCACTAACCAGGATTGGTTTTTAATTGGTGGTTTGTTATCTCTATTTGGTGTTATTTTAGGTTTTATACTTCCTAAATTAAGCTGGCGTCGTAAAACCAGTAACTGGGATACTTTTTAAGAGCTGATACAAGGCTCAAGGCACGAGGTTAAAAAATACGCTATTGCTATTCAAACCTTGTACCTTTCTATATTCATATATAAGCAGGAATTATTTACATGGCAAATTCAGGTGATAAAAACACACGCACCTTTTCATCTCTAGTTGTTGACGGCATGGAGCGCGCTCCAAGTCGTGCAATGTTACATGCTGTAGGTTTCAAAAACGAAGATTTTAAAAAACCACAAATTGGTATTGCATCAACATGGAGTATGGTAACGCCTTGTAACATGCACATTAACAACCTGGCTGATGATGCAGCTAGAGGTGTTGATGACGCTAATGGTAAAGCCGTTATCTTTAATACAATCACAATTTCTGACGGTATCTCTATGGGTACTGAAGGCATGAAATACTCATTAGTATCTCGTGAAGTCATCGCCGATTCCATTGAAACAGTAGTTGGTTGCCAAGGCTTTGATGGGGTTGTTGCTATTGGTGGCTGTGATAAAAACATGCCGGGTTGCATGATTGCTTTAGCAAGATTAAACAGACCCAGTATATTTGTCTACGGTGGAACTATCCTACCTGGCTGCCATAAAAATAAAAAATTAGATGTTGTTTCAGTTTTTGAAGCGGTTGGCGCCAGAGCAAATAATAAAATTGATGATGCTGAATTATTAGCTATTGAAGAAAAAGCAATTCCAGGCGCAGGTTCTTGTGGTGGCATGTACACAGCAAATACCATGGCATCAGCGATTGAAGCTTTAGGCATGAGTTTACCTAATAGCTCAGCACAAGCCGCTGTATCAAACGATAAGAAACTGGACTGCGAACGTGCAGGTGCAGCAGTACTAGAACTATTGAAAAATGATATCAAGCCTAGCGATATCATAACTAAAGACGCATTTGAAAATGCGATTACTATTGTTATTGCGCTTGGTGGCTCAACCAATGCGGTATTACACATTTTAGCAATGGCAAATGCCAGTAAAATTGATATTACTCTGGATGATTTCACTCGCATTGGTGCTCACGTACCTATGTTAGCGGATTTAAAACCCAGTGGTCATTATCAAATGGCTGAATTGATTGAAATTGGTGGTATTCAGCCGCTAATGAAGGTACTGCTAGACCAAGGTTTATTACATGGCGATTGTTTAACAGTAACAGGTAAAACCTTGGCTGAAAACTTAGCTGATGTAAAACCTTATCCTGAAGGCCAAGATATTATTAGACCTTTAGATAACCCCATTAAAAAAGACAGTCACTTAGCCGTTCTTTATGGCAACCTTGCCACAGAAGGTTCAGTTGCCAAGATCACGGGCAAAGAAGGCTTAGTCTTTACTGGCTCAGCTAAAGTATTTGATGCAGAAGAGCAAGCATTACAAAGCATTCTTAATGGTGATATTGTTAAGGGTGATGTCATTGTTATTCGCTATGAAGGCCCACAAGGTGGCCCAGGTATGCGTGAAATGCTATCGCCTACTTCTGCGGTAATGGGTAAAGGCTTAGGTCAAGACGTTGCCTTAATTACTGACGGTCGTTTCTCAGGTGGAACTCATGGTTTTGTTGTGGGGCACATTACACCTGAAGCTCATGTTGGCGGTGCTTTAGCTATTGTCGAGAATGGTGACAAGATTACCATTGATGCTGAAACCAAAGCATTAACATTACACTTAAGTGATGAGGTGATTGCTCAGCGTTTAAAAAGCTGGGAACAACCTGCATCTAAATATACTCGCGGTGTATTATCAAAATATGCAAAATTAGTAAGTTCTGCATCTAAAGGTGCTGTAACAGATAACTAAAACTGTCTATATAGGGGTTGGGTTAGTGATAGCGTAGCCTTACACTGATATTCTGCTGGGTTACGCTATCGCTAACCCAGCCTACCATTACTCTATATGTCTATCACATCCTCTCATTTTGCAACCTGGTTTAGAGATTCCTCGCCCTATATACATGCGCATCGCAATAAAACTTTCGTCATTTTTTTTAGTGGTGAAATGGTTCAGGATGACTGTGACAATTTAATCCATGATTTTTCCCTATTAAAGAGTTTAGGTATTCGCCTAGTCTTGGTGCATGGGATTCGCCCCCAAATTGATCAACGCCTAAATCAACAAAATGTCACTTCCAGCTTCTCCAATAACCTGAGAATTACCGATGACCAAGCCCTGCAATGCGTCAAAGAAGCCGCAGGTTTAGTTCGTGTAGAAGTTGAGGCCTTACTTTCTATGGGCTTAGCTAATTCTCCCATGGCGGGAGCAAAAATCAAAGTTGCTTCTGGTAATTTTGTTACAGCAAAGCCTTTAGGGGTTATTGATGGTATTGATTATAAACATACAGGTAAAGTACGCCGTATAGATGCAGCAGCAATCCACCAACAATTAGATCAAGATAATGTTGTATTAATATCTCCTATTGGCTATTCACCTAGCGGAGAAATATTCAATCTATCAGCTGAACAAGTTGCTACAGAGATTGCTATTGAACTGCAGGCTGACAAACTCATCCTGCTTACCGAGCAAAGCTGCATATCCAATCAACAGGTAATCCAGCAAATGACGGTGAGAGAGGTAGAAGACTTTCTAAAACAAGAAAAAGATTTAGCGACTTCTATTTATAACTCCTTAAAAGCATCAATACAAAGTTGCCAACAAGGCGTTAAACGCGTGCACTTAATTAACCGAAAGATTGATGGTGCTTTGTTATTGGAACTTTTTACCCGAGATGGTAAAGGCACACTGATTAGCTCCAATCCATTTGAAGAAATACGCCCTGCCGTCTTAAATGATATTGCTGGTATTTTAGACCTTATAAAACCTCTGGAGCAGCAAGGGTTTTTAGTTAAGCGCTCTAGAGAGAAGTTAGAAATGGAAATTAACGATTATATTGTAATAGAACGTGATGGCTTGATTATCGGCTGTACTGCTCTACATATAATGAATGATAAACAATCAGCTGAGATTGCCTGTCTTGCAGTTCATTTAGATTATCAGAAGTCGGCGCGTGGTAACCGATTATTAGATTACCTGATTAATAAAGCAAAAAAGGAAAGATTAAACCAACTATTTGTTTTATCAACTCAAACCATGCAATGGTTTATTGAGAGAGGATTTAAACCCACAGAAATCAATAATTTACCAGAACAACGTAAAGAGTTTTATAACGAAGAAAGAAATTCAAAAGTACTTTGTAAAACGCTATAAAAATGAACTCACCACTGGTTATCTTACAAATATCTGACTTACATATACTTGCGACAGCTGAGAAAACTTTATCTGATGTTAATACAGACCATACTTTCCAGCAGCTGCTAAAACAAGCGTATGCTAAGCACGGTAAAGTAGATTTAACATTAGTAACGGGGGATTTAGCTCAAGATCCTTGCCAATCCAGCTATCAGCGAATATACAAAGTACTGGAAAAATATAACACCAGAACAATTTGTTTACCAGGTAACCATGATGAGCTGGCATTAATGCAGCAATTTATCAATGGCAAGCAGACTGACTGTAGCAAGCATATACAGTTAAAAAACTGGCAAATAATCAGCTTAAACAGTAAAAAAGAAGGTTCAGAAGGTGGTTATTTAAGCAGCAATGAACTTGATTATTTGTGCGAAACATTACAAAGCAAACCTGACTTAAATACACTGATTGCTGTGCATCACCACCCCATATCAATCGATAGCAGCTGGATGGATGGCATGATGATTGAGAACAATGAAGATCTATTTGAAGTACTTAAAAATCACCCTCAAGTAAAGGCTATTGTGTGTGGGCATATTCATCAGGTATTTAATACTCTAAAAGAAAATATACTTGTTTTGGGGGTGCCATCCACTTGTTTTCAATTTGCACCAAACGCTACGCAATTTACGCTTGATAACAAAGACCCCGGTTACAGAATTCTAAAGCTCTTTTCTGACGGAATGATTGAATCAAACGTCTATCGCTGCTCACTTCAATAAGACTAGTCTTCTAGAGTCCAAAAAGAATTCAACACCTGAATAGATGGCAGAAACTTGCTGTATTCAACAGATTTTAAAATGTATCCCGAAATACCCAGCTCAAAACTGTTGTCTACATCTTGCTGCTCTTTTGAAGATGTTAGCATAACAACAGGTATATCTTTAAATACAGTATGCTGCTTTAATTTTTCTAAAAATTCATGCCCATTCATTTTAGGCATATTAATATCCAAAAGAATAACGCAAGGCAATCCCTGGACTGGGTTATTTAAATAATCAAGCGCCTCTTCGCCATGATTTTTCACAACTAATTCATTCATGACCTTTAATTCCTTAAAGCTTCGCTTCACAGTCATAATATCAACCTGGTCATCCTCTACCAGTAAAATTGGGTTTATCTCATTCATCTTTTCTTATTATTTTAGGTATTGTAAAAATAAACGTACACTCTATACCTTCCTCAGACTCCACCCATATTCTACCACCCCAATTGGCCACTATTTTTTCAATTAGGCTTAAACCAATTCCTGTGCTTTCATACTGATCTTTAGGCTTTAGCGTCTGGAACAATTGAAATATTTTATTTTGGTGCTTTTTAGCAATCCCTACACCATTATCCTTAACTGAAACCTGCCAAAAATGGACTTGTTCAATACAATTAAGTTCAATTATTCCTTTACGTTTATCGTTATACTTTACAGCATTATCAATCAAATTTTGGAAAACTTGATGAAACTGTAATCTTTCTCCTTTTATTGTAGGAAAAATACACTTTATATCAATTTTTATATGATCTGGTGGCGCAATAAGTTGAATGACATCCTTTATGACCAGGTTAAGATCTACATCTTCCAATTCATTTTTTACTCGTCCAATTCTGGAGTATTGTAGAATACCATCAATCATCTCATGCATACGCTTGGCTCGACTTTTGATCAATGTCATTTGTTCTCTGCCTTCCTCATCAAATGAATCAGCATAATCATCAGCAACCCACCCTGCCAATTGATTAATTGCTCGCAAAGGCGCTTTTAAATCATGAGACACAACATACGAGAAGTTATTTAATTCTTCATTAACTCGGTTTAATTTAGCTGTTCTTTCTTCAACTCGTTGCTCAAGACTTTTGTTTAGGAGTTCAATTTCTTGATGATGTTGTTTCATTTTTTGTACTAACTGGGTATTTTGCAATGCTACGGCGGCTTGAGCCGTTAGCAACCGAGTCAATTCAATTTGTTCTTGAGTAAAAATGGACTGAATTAAATTATTTTCTAAATACAAAATACCTAAAACTTGCTGTTTAAGCATTAGCGGAATACATAACACCGACTTAAGTTGTTGCTGTTGCACGGTTGCATCAGCAATAAAATCACTATTATCACAAGCATTGTCTATCACCAACATTTTAGCAGTACGATAAACATAATTAACAATTCCCATGCTTAAACTATCTGAATTTAATGGCTCACCATCCTTAACTTCTACTTCAACAAAATCACCTTTATCACCTCTTGCGACCACCTCTAGCCCTTCTTTATTAACAACTAATAAGTAAGCTGTTCTTGCACCCAGTCTCTCCATAACAGCTTGTACAATAGTACTCAACAATAAAGTAAAGTCTAACTGCTGGGTTATGTTTTTTGTCGCTTTATGTAGATAATTAATATCAAGACGCTGAGCTAAAGGCAACTCTCTATTTTTACGCCTATCAATCAATGCTAAAGAATACTTCTCACTTAATTGTGTCGCTTTTACTTTTGCAGAACACTCTTGATAAAGAGTAGCAGCCTTATTCAAATAATAATTTGCTTGTACATGCTGTTGTTCAACACACATCTGCCCTAGTCGTTCGTGTAGATAAGCGTTTAACAAAACAAATTTATTTGTTACAGCCAAATCAATTGCATCTAAAGCATAACGACGAGATTCACTAAAATCAGCTTTCTCCATCGCCACTTCCATTTGCATCAAAATAAAATAAGGTTTTAAAGTGGGCCCTAAATCTGCCCAAGTCTTCACCAGGTTTAAGCAGTTCTTTAAAATAAGCTGTTCATCATCCGGTTTTTTTGCCGCCAGTCTTAATGAATTAATAAAACGAAAAACATACCAGAGACGGTTTAAAATATTATCACTTAATCCGCGCAGATAAGGCTCTGCTTTAGTGAGAGCTTCAGATGCAATCAAATAATCACCCAAATAATGATGACTAATCCCTTTAAGGGTGTAATATCCACCAATAGATACCACATGTTTATCATCTTCCCAGAGCTGTAATTTTTCAGCTATCTGTTTAGGCGTAAAGCTTTCCTTTCCTGTTAGCATTAAGTCTGACCATCCCGCAATAGCGCTTTGCGCTAGACCTAAAGAGAGTGATAAATTGAATTTTTCTGAAAAAACAATACACTCATTAGAGACTTCAGAAACTTTATCAAGGTCTTTACCTTGATTAATTAAATGCCATATATAGGGTCCATAAGACAATCCGGCATTGTATAAATCACCACACAGTTTACCTCGATGAATATTCTTCTGGCATTGTTCGATAATATATTCGGACTCTCTACGATTGTGCATATTCGTCCATAAAATACCGTTAATCCCTTTAGTTGCACCAAATGTATCTGGGTAACGTTCTGACAGGGCTAAGCCCAAGTCTTCATAATTAAAGGACATTTTATATTGCCCCTGTCGCTGTAAATATAAGCCGACCATGGAAAAACCATAAATAACGGTTTCATCTACCCCTCCGGCAAGACAGTTTTGGGTTGATTGAATAGCCGACAAATATAACTGAGGCACCATCCCTGCCAAATAATAATCCGGTATTAATTCACTATAGATACCTGTTTCAATTTTAGTTGCTCTATCACCACTAGGCACAATGTCTAAAATCTGTTGCCAAATATCTTTATTACCTTGATGAATCTGATCTATGATTTCTGCTGATTTTTTTAAGGCTAATTCATCATCTTCGGGGATTTGCCTATTAAAAAACTGTAAACCTCTATTACCTACCTTAATCGCCTGTTTAAAACGCCCCATAGAAGATAAACCAGTTGTTTGTTCATATAAACAGTCAATACGATCCAGATCATTTTTAGACTCTTTAATTAAGGTTTTTAATATTTTTTCTGATGCCGGCTGATTGCCCAAAGCCATCTCAGTCCTGGCTAAATACTTATGCAGTAAAAATAAAAAACTATAATGACGATCCCATGAATAATAAGGGAATAGTCGTAAGCTTTGATGAAAGAAAAAGTTAGCATTTTCCATTGCCAATGCATGCATAGCCGCTACACCCGCATGAAAACCAAACTCTGCCTCTTGTTTTTTAGAGGCATCACTTTGAAAAGGTTCCCGCCCTAAGTCTAAATGCTCAACAATGGAAAACAAATTGGGTAAGCGCTCAATATCTGCTTGCTCTGGAATAGCATTGATAAATGCATCAGCTATTTTTTTATGGGCTTGTTGCTTGGAAACTTCATCCAGAAAACTTTCTGCCGCTGCCTGAACCTGATCATGAAAGAAAAATACCTGCTCCTTATCCCGTATAAGAATATTGTCAGAAAATGCAGTACCCAGTGTTTGCAATAACACCGGCAAAGACATTTCCACAACCAAAGCCAGATCATTAATATTAAAACGTGCGCCTAAACAGGATGACACACCCAATAACTCACGAATAACGACTGTTTGTTTAGCGATTTTATCTTTAAATAAATCAAGCGCTGTTTCTGGAATATTGGTATGCCTTAATTGCTCATCATCCCAGCTCCAAACGCCCTCATCTGCTAGATGCAGGTGTTTATAGGTATGTAGCCAGCGTAAACTTTCATTAACAAACAAAGGGTTACCAGAAGATGTCTGATAAATTATAGAAGATAACTCTGTGGTGCGACTGGGATAGGTGTTAAGTATGTATGCTGTCATTTGATTAACATCAGAATAATTTAATGCTTTCAAACGAATTTCAACTAAAGGTCGTTGCGCCTTTTTAACACGACTGATTAACTGACTAAGACGGTGAGATGAGTCAACTTCGTTATGTCTGTAGGCGCCAATCCAATAAAGATAGGGATAATCTATCGCATTATCAAATAAACGTTGTAATAACTCAAACGTTGCACTGTCACACCACTGTAGGTCATCAATAAATAAGGTCAGTGGATGTTCCTTAGAAGCCAAGCAGGCGATAAATTTACCAGCAACATCATTGAATCGATTACGCGCTTCAACAGGAGGCAAATTAACAACATCGGCTTGTTTACCAATAATCAATTCTAGCTCTGGCACCAAATCGGTTATTAATTGACCGTGTTCACCGAGATGTTGGATTATCCTATGTTGCCAATATTCAATACGCAAATTATCTTCTGTCAAAAACACTTTAACCAGACTAGACAATGCCTGTATTAGAGTGCTGTATGGAATGTGTTTTTTAAATTGATCAAATTTACCCGAGGTAAAATAACCATTATGCTTAACGATAGGTAACTGCAACTCCTGTATTAAACGGGTTTTACCTATCCCTGACAAACCTGAAATCAGTGCCGCACGAAACAACCCCTCACATGATTTTTTATGTTCCTCCAATAAGCGCTTTTTCTCCTGATCTCTTCCTACCATTAAAGATGGTATGGTAATGCGATTACTAAAATCATTCTGTTTTAAGGTAAAACGACTAATATGTTTATGCTTCTGCCAGTCTTTTAAGCATTGCTTTAAATCAAAAGCTAACCCAGCCGCCGTTTGGTAGCGCTTTTCGGGTGCTTTCTCTAATAATAGCTCAATAATTTGGCTCAATATTTCTGGAATATCTGGATTAACAGACTGTACTGAACTGGGGGTTTCAGCCAAATGTGAATGAATAATTGCAATAGGATCATCAAATAAAAAAGGTGGTTTACCCGTTAAACATTCGAAAATCACCATGCCTAAAGAATAAAGATCTGTTGAATAATCAACCGTATACTTTATCCGCCCTGTTTGTTCGGGTGATAGGTAAGGCAAGGTTTCTGTACGGAAGTCTTCTTGATAAATAAAATGGCTCATTTGATTGATATCAAGGATACGTATATCGTCAATCAGCTGTACTTTATGCTTATCACCAAGCAACAGAATATTATTAGGCTTAATACTTTTATGAATATGCCCTGCTCTATGTCTTTGTTCTAGTTGCTCAGCAATAGCAATCATTATTTCAAGAATATCGTCTAACCTGAGCTGTTTATTCTGACGAATCCATTGCCTTAATGTAAGACTAGGTGTCCAAGGCTGAACTAAACAAACATTATCACTATTAGGGTAGAAAATTACTGGAACAATAACATTCGGTAACTGAAGTTCATTTAAGGCATCAATTTGTTGCTGTAGATAATCACTGAGTTCTGGATTACAAAACTGGGGTTTTATTTTTTTTAAAACAAACGGCTTTTCTTGGTTATTGGTAGCCTCAGAAGCTAACACTTTATAAACATCCGCATGTATACTGGCACCCAGATTTTGCTGGATTTTATAATTGAATTGAGTTTGTGGCACTATTTATCCAAGTAAGTATTAAAGCTAATAGAAATCCGCAACTGTGACCGAGTAAAATATAAGATCATCACAGTAAATAATTGATTTAAATTCAGCTGTATGATGATCACATCATACTACAGCACCAAAACCATTCCCTAAAAGTAAATAAAAAAATGAAGGCACTATTTTCACCCGCAATTTCTTTAATGAATAAATTGAATTATAGAAAAAAGTTCGCTTTATTAGGCATTGTTTCTCTTATGGCGATTAGTGTGCTTATTTATAGTTTATTTCTTGGTCTTAATCAGGTAGTACAAAAGTCTCAGCGGCAATTACAAGGGCTTAAGCTAATTACCCCCATATCAAAAGCTATTCAAGGTTTACAGTTACATCGAGGTCAGTCAGCCAGTTTTTTGGGCGGTACTCGCAGTATAGTCAATACACCTACAGAAATAGCTACCGAGACATCCAATCACATTACAACGATTGAAAATAGTGTTTCAGACGACTTATTAATTCAAAACGAAATTTGGAAAAGCATAAAATCTAATTGGGTTAATATTGTAGCCAATGGACTTAACTGGACCGTCTCAGAAAATTTTTCCGGACACACTCAATTAATAGATCAACTACAACAATTCAAAGTACTGCTTGCAGATGAATATGCTTTAACCTTTAATTCTGAGATTGATACTTTTTATGTAATAGATACCAGCATTAACAAACTCCCTCGATCTATGGAACAACTGGCTCAGCTCAGAGATTTTAGCACCCGTATTTTATCCAAAAAACAAGCGACTGATTTTCAACGAAATGAACTCATAGCACTGATAGCTAAATTAGAATCTTCTCTATCGCTGTTGACCACAAACCTTAATAAAATAGCAATTTTTAATATAAGTATTGGCCCTCAGCTAGCCATTACTTCGACAAATATCAATCAATCTACTCATGAAATTATAAAGCTCATACAATCAGATATATTAGAAGGCCAATTTGTTACGCCATCCGAATATTTTTTCTCTCAAGTGACAGCAGCAATCAATAGCAGTCATGCCAAGATGTATCAAACCTTATTACCGACAGCAAGATCATTAATTACTGCACGCTTAGAACAAGCAAAAAATAGACTGTATATCAGCATTGCTGTTTCTTTAATGCTAATGATGATAGTACTTTATTTTGTTATAGGCATTTATCTTTCAATGAAAGGAAGTGTTCAGTCTTTAAGTCGCTCACTGCAACTTTTTGCAAATGGCGATTTACAAGAGCGGATTAATATTCATACCCAAGATGAACTTGAACCAATCGCAAATAGCTTTAATCAACTAGCAGAAAAAATCACATCTCTACTTGATAATGTAGAAAGCAGCCAAAAGAAAATGCAACAAGTCCTCGATGGTTTATTGACTATGGCAGGCATATTATTACCCAATGGTACTTTAGATTTTGCCAATTCTACACCATTACAATTGTCAGGTTTAAAGCAAGAAGATGTTTTAGGCAAAAAGCTTTGGGACTGTCCCTGGTTCTCCCATAACAGTTCAGTACAAGATCAAATACGTAGCGATTGTCAATTAGCAGCACAAGGTGAAGCGGTCGATAGGGAAATTGAATTTGCATTGCTAGACAGTGTAATCTGGGTGGATTTTAGTGTTCACCCCGTGCTTGATGAGCAAGGAGCCATAAAATTTCTAGTTGCTGAAGCAAGGGATGCCACTCGCCGGCGTTTAGCAGAAGAACACTCAAAACGTAGCCAAAAGATGGATGCCTTAGGTAAATTAGTTGGTGGTATAGCACATGATTACAACAATATGCTGGGCGTTATACTTGGATACGCTGAATTATTGGAAATGAAATGTGATGATACAGACGGCGTAAAAGATTACATAAATGAGATCATTCGAGCAGGCGATAGAGGAAGAGTACTAACACGAAAAATGCTGGCCTTTTCTAAATCAGAAAGCAGTAACCCTGATATATGTAATATCAACAGCACACTACATAGCTTAAAGGATATGCTGGCTAAATCATTAACCGCCTCCATCAATCTAGAATACAATTTACAATGTCAAACTTGGCCTGTTTGGGTTGATGCTAATGATTTAGAAGATGCTATCTTAAATATGAGTATCAATGCCAAATATGCAATGCCTGAAGGTGGCTCATTAACAATCAAGACAGAAAACGTCACCCTTACCAGAGAAGAAGCTAAGCTATTAGGCCTATCAACTAATGATTATTTAAAACTCAGTATCACTGATACAGGGTGCGGCATGGATGAAGAAACCAAAAACCATGTTTTTGATCCCTTCTTTACCACTAAAGGCGAAGCAGGCAATGGCCTAGGGCTAAGCCAGGTATTTGGATTTGTAGAACGATCTGGTGGTGCTATCAACATAAGCACACAACTGGGAGAAGGCTCTCAGTTTAATTTATATTTTCCTCGTTATCACACAGAAAATAAAGAAAATAAAACATTTAATAGTCACTCTGCACCTCAATTAGCAGGTGATGATTGTATTCTGGTGGTTGATGATGAGCCGGCATTACGCGAATTAGCAAAGAAAATACTGACCCATTTTGGCTATAGAGTCCTAACCGCTAACTCCGGTGAAGCTGCGCTAAATATTTTAGCTGCCCAGCCTGTTGACCTTATGATTAGTGATGTTATCATGCCAAAGATGGATGGTTATCAACTTGCTAGACAAGTAATAGATCAATACCCATCGATTAAAATACTACTAGCCAGCGGTTTTAGTGATATCAGACACACGGACTCAAATCAAAATTTACGAAAAAACATGCTTAACAAACCCTATACGTCAAAAGAACTTCTGACCAGTATTCGCCTATTACTGGATGGGTATCTTTTGCCTAAGGATACTCAATGACACAAGAAGCTATCTTAAGCTCAGAGCAAGAGTGCAATATATTTATTGTCGACGACAATGAACAACAGGCCCATTTAATGCAAGAAATGGCCAAGGCTGCCAAGCTAAAAACTCGGGTATTCACCTCTAGCATTGATTTTTTAAAATCGACAATCACGCATTACGACATCGTAGTACTGGATTTACAAATGCCAGATAAAGATGGCATAGAAATCATGCGTGAACTTGCCTCAAAAAACATAAAGCCTCATTTTATTTTAGTGAGTGGTTTTGATGAACGCGTATTACATTCAGCCAAACAATTAGCCGAGTCCAAACAACTTAATGTTGTTAACACCCTGACAAAACCTTTTAAAGCAAAAGACTTCATAGCGCTACTTACAAAAACACATGAAGCCTGTACTTTAAAAAGATCTCAGCAAATAGAAAGCAATAAGCAACTTAATAATGACTTAGCATCCAGTATCAACCTGGCTCCAGATACCGAGACAATTACCATAGAAGACTTAAAGCTTGCTATACGTCGACATGAATTGATCATTCATTATCAGCCACAAATTTGGTTTGATGACAATCGGCTGCAAGGCGCTGAAATTATAATGAGATGGCAACACCCAAGCAAAGGTTTGATTCTTCCAGAACAATTTATTCCTCTAGCAGAAAAACATCGACTTATGAATCTGCTCACAGAGGAAATATTGATGTTAGCTATTAAAGATCACAAAAAAATCACCGAAAGTCAACTTGATATAAAAGTAGCAATTAATTTATCAGCACAAAATATTAATGACTTATCAATGCCTGAAAAATTAGAAGCTTTAGTCAAAAGTAATAACATTGACCCTGAATTTTTCTCTCTGGAAATAACCGAATCAGCCTTAATGAATGGAGTGTCTGAATCCCTTGATATTTTAAATCGATTAAGGATGAAAGGCTTTTTATTATCTATAGATGACTTTGGTACTGGGCACTCTTCACTAGTAACGCTTTATCAAGCACCTTTTACAGAACTTAAAATAGATCAGCAATTTATTAAGCACATAACCGTGGATAATGATGCAGCTGCTATTGTTAAAATCTGCATTTTGCTCGCTAAAGAACTAAACATGCACTGCGTCGCAGAGAGTGTTGAAACACAAGAAACATGGGATAAATTAAAAAAATTAGGCTGTGATATAGCGCAAGGGGATTTTGTCGCCCCCCCAATGCCAATAGATGATTTTATCGACTGGGTTGGCAAGAGAAATCACTAAACAATCAATGACCGATTTATTGTCGATCGTGCCGCTTGGCACTTAACTGTAAAAGATGAAATTGTATTGGTATTAAATTTAATTCCAAATAGGTTTTAGTCAATAGCGTTAGAATTACTAAAGCCCATTGCACTAAGATGGTTGAGAATCGTCAACCGGGAACATCTGCAAATTACAACGCATTTCATTAGCGTATTTAAAGCCAATTTCAGAGATTATTTTCCTGTCTATATCTGCTAAATTAAGTGCTACCATCATTGCAGCTTTTTGAAAATCAGCTGATTTTCTAACTAAAATTGAGATTAAATAAAGTGCGTTATCTGCACTAATTTCCTCTTCATCAATCATTTTTTGTGCTAATTTAGTCACTTTAAAAAAAGCAATCGCACGTTTTTGTCGACTTAAAAAGCCAATTGAAGGAATGCTGTTATATAGAGTTTCATAAGCTTGTAATGATTTATCTGCCGAGTCCATTTGAGTTCCTCTGGTTATTTTAACCTTTGTTTAAAAGCCTCATACATCATCACGCCTGCAGCGACTGATACATTAAGACTTTCTACGGTTCCAATCATAGGGATTTTTACTAAAAAATCACATTGTTCTTGAGTTAAACGTCTCATACCTGTGCCTTCAGTACCCATGACCAAAGCAAGAGGAATTGTTAAATCAGCAGAAAAAACTGATTGTTCAGTATCGCCTGATGTCCCCATCACCCAGATATTTTGCTCCTTTAACCAGCGTAATGCTCTCGCTAGATTTGTCACCTGATAAACGGGGACTGTTTCTACTGCGCCACATGCTACCTTACAAACTGTCGGTGTAATACTCGCTGAATTATCCTTGGTAATAATAATGCCATGAGCACCAGCAGCATCGGCCGTTCGTAGACAAGCACCTAGATTATGCGGGTCTTGCACCTGATCTAGCACTAAAAACAAAGGCACTTGAGACATTGTTTTAACAGCGTGTTTTAGTTCTTCTTCAGAATGTACACTTGGTATCTCAACTTCTAAAACAATACCTTGATGATTTTTACCATCAGTCATCTTGTCTAATCGTTTTCTATCGCTTTTTTCCAAAGCAATCCCTAAACGACGCATTTGGCTGGTTAATTCGGCTAATCGCTTATCTTGTCTTTGCTCATCAACCCAAATTTTATTGATTTTATCCGCTGAGTAATCTAGCGCAGCTTGCGCTGCATGAATACCGAATATTTTGGTTAAATTCATGACTTACTAACTTTCCTTCTAGTGATTTTTTTCTTTGCTGGTTTCTTTTTAGCCGTTTTTACATCAGCTACTACTTTCTTTTTCTTTGTTTTTGAGAATTTAGATTTACCTGCCTGTTTCTTTTCAGGTGAAGCTTTCTTAGCTGATTTTGCCGTATATCCGAGCAACTCGAAGTCAATTTTCTTGTCGTCCAAATCAACTCTTACAACTTTGATTTTAACCATATCACCCAAACGATAACGAATACCTGTTCGCTCACCTAATAACTGATGTGTTGCGGCATCAAAATGGAAGTAATCTTGAGGTAAATTAGAGATATGCACTAAACCTTCAACATAAATATCTTTTAATTCCACAAAGAAACCAAAACCAGTGACAGCGGTGATAATACCTTTAAAACTCTCACCGATTTTGTCCATCATGTATTCACATTTCAACCAATTAACAACACCTCTGGTTGCTTCATCAGCTCTGCGTTCATTGGCAGAACAATGCTCACCTAATACCACCATATCGGGCATACCATAGAAAAAGCTTTCTACAGGTTTTTTATCTAAGCAATGTTTAATGGCTCTATGTACAAGTAGATCAGGATAGCGTCTGATGGGGGAAGTAAAGTGCGCATATGCCTCTAAAGCTAAGCCAAAATGCCCTTTTGTTTCTGGGCTATAAACAGCTTGCGACATAGACCTTAATAAAACTGTCTGGATTAAATGCGCATCAGCCCTACCCTGAACTGAATTTATAAGATGCATATAATCTAAGGGGGTTGGCTTGTCAGCCCCACCTAAAACCAAACCTAATTCGTTTAAAAAGGTTTTTAAAGTTAAGAGTTTTTCTGTTCCCGGTCCTTCATGAATCCGTAACAAATGTGGCATTTTTTTACGGATAAGAAAACGAGCAGCAGCCATATTAGCTGTAATCATAAACTCTTCAATCAGTTTATGCGCATCATTACGTTGCGTTGGAATAATTTTTTCAATTTTTCTGTCCGCACCAAAAATAATTTGCGTGTCTTGGGTGTCAAAGTCCATCGCACCTCGTAACTCACGTCCTTTACGCATCACTTTATATAAATTATAAAGTTCTTGTAGCTGTGGAACTAATGCGGCATATTTTTTGGACAGTGTTTTATTACCGTCTACTAAAATTTTAGATACATTGGTGTAGGTTAATCTTGCATGTGAACGCATGACTGCATTAAAAAAACCTGACCTAATCACTCGGCCTTCATCACTAATATATAGCTCACAAACCATACATAAACGATCAACCTCAGGATTTAAGGAGCACAAGCCATTAGATAAGACTTCTGGCAACATGGGAATGACTTGCTCAGGAAAATAAACAGAGGTGCTTCTATTTTTAGCTTCCGTATCTAACGCTGTATTAACCTGCACATAATGAGAAACATCAGCGATAGCGACTAAAAGTTTCCAGCCTTTGGCTGTTTTTTTACAATAAACAGCGTCATCAAAATCACGGGCATCTTCACCATCGATAGTAACCAAGGATAAATCTCTTATATCGACTCGGTTTTCTTTGGCTGATTCTGGAACATCCTTTGTTAAAGGCTTAACTTCTTTTGAAACAGCATCCGGCCATTGAAACGGTAAGTCATGTGAGCGTAATGCCACTTCTATTTCCATACCAGGTGCCATATGGGAACCTAGTACCTCGACAATTTCGCCTATTGCTTGGCGACGATTACTTGGGTATTGAATGATTTTTGCAACAACAATCTGCCCTTTCTTTGCATTACCTACTGCATCGATCGGTATTTGTATGTCTTGTGAGATTTTATTATTGTCAGGGGCAATAAAAAATAAACCCCTTTCTTTAATAAGACGTCCGACAACGTGCTGAGTATTACGCTCAAGCACCTCAACAACGGATCCTTCCCGACGACCTTTTCTATCTAATCCTGCAACTCGAACGACTGCACGGTCGTTGTGCATGAGCGATTTCATTTCCCTGGGTGATAAAAAGAGATCAGCTGAGCCATCATCTGGTTTTACAAAACCAAAGCCATCTGCATGCCCTAAGACTCTGCCAGCGATTAAATCCTGACTATTAATTAAACAGTATTTTTGTCTACGATTAAATAATAATTGACCATCTCTTTCCATTGCACGTAAACGACGGCGCAATGCTTCTAAATTGTCATCTGACTCAAGAGAAAATCTCTGTGCAATTTGTTGGCGACGTAACGGTTCACCTGCATCTTCTATAAGCTGAAGAATTAATTCGCGACTCGGTATGGGATTCTCATATTTTTCAGCTTCACGCTGAGCATAAGGATCTTTTTTGGATGTAAAATCGTTTGGTTGGTCAGATTTCAGGGACATTATGTTATTTAAAGTTAGATTAGGTAGCAAACCGTGCTTGAACCATCATAGCTTATAAATAATTTTTTTTATATGACAAACTGGCCTGATTTTAATTGACAGCACTACGGGTAATTGAATCGAATAAAAATTCGAAACGTGATTTTGTTTTAGACATAAAAAAACCAGCCATAAAAGCTGGTTTTTAAATTTATGGCGGAGAAGCAGGGATTCGAACCCTGGGAGGGGATAAACCCTCAACGGTTTTCAAGACCGCCGCTTTCGGCCACTCAGCCACCTCTCCTAAAGAATGCCTATAATACATCGCTTTTTTTAACCTGTCTACCTTAAAGGCAAAATAAATCAAAAAACTTTAAAGATAAAGCAATCTAAGCGACAAGAAATTAATTAGCTACATTTTCCAGCTGCTGTTGCTTCAGGTACTTCAATTAATTGACCTGACGTAACATCATAAATGTAACCATAAACCGGGATATCATTTGGTACTAACGCATGGCTTTTAATTCTAATAACATCTTCAGTAACACTTTGTGCTTGATCTTTAATTGTTAACCAATCAATGTATTTACCTTCAGCTGAGCCATGGCCTTCACAGCAATCGTGCCAACCATTTTCATCAACAGATGATGTTTTTAAACTGCTGCTTAATAGGTCACTCATAATTTCATTAGTAAATGTTTCCATTCCACAATTTGTATGATGAATAACAAACCATTCACGAGTACCTAATAATTTATAGGAAATAACTAATGAGCGTATCGCATCATCACTGGCACGACCACCAGCATTACGTATTACATGAGCATCACCTTCTGACAGGCCAGCATATTTTGCAGGATCTAAACGCGCATCCATACAAGTCAAGATTGCAAATTGACGTCCTGGAGGCATCGGTAAATCGCCCTTATCAAAAGAGCCTGCATATTCACGATTAGCACCTAATACTTCATTAAGCAAATTACTCATGTTTACCTCTAGTTAAAATTTTAAATGAAAAAACCACTTGCTCAATCCAACAAAGACACATATAAATTCAACGAATTGAAAAATTTTGCTTATCTATTGTTTGGAGCAAACAAGCGGTTAGTACTATCTCCAATCAGAATTATATATTACAGAAACACTGGTTTAAACAGTAAGAATAGTTTATAAAATATAAACGATAAGTATATAAACAGCAGATATGGACAAACTAAATAACATACAAGTTTTTTGCCGCATTGTTGAGCTAGGTACTTTTGCAGCGGTTGCTCGTGAAATGGACTTATCAGCAATGATGATAAGCAAATATATGGCACAACTTGAAAAATCCCTGGGTGTTGTATTATTAAACAGGACTACTCGCAGCTTATCGCTTACAGAGGCAGGTGAATCTTACTACAATCGTAGCAAGCAATTATTAGAAGACTTTCATGACCTTGAAGAGTCAACAGCACAACTTGGAAATACAGTAAAAGGTACTCTAAAAATCAATGCCCCCATTGATTTCGGCGGTATCTATATGATTCCAGCGGTTGACGCCTATCAACAACTATACCCCGAAGTACAAATTTCCCTGTCGCTAGATAATAAACCTGTCAACTTACGCAAAGGTGAATTTGATGTTTCAATCCTGGTAACAGACACCTTAGACCCTGGTGTTGTTGCAAAAAAAATAGCACAAACTGAATTATGCACGTACGCATCACCTGCATACCTTGCTAAAAATGGCACACCAAACACGATAGATGAAATATCCACTCATCGCTGTTTACACTATACAAATAGCCCGCATGGTAACAACTGGATTTTTAATGACAATGGCACTTTTACAAAAATAAAATATGATTGGGCATTCGCTAGCAATAATGGACGAGCATTATGCGAAGCCGCAGTACTAGGTATGGGGATAGTACAAGCCCCTAAACTATCAGTAACTCATCACTTACAAAACAAGCAACTTGAAGAGATTCTGCATAAATACAGAATACCTACACTTTTTGTCTATGCAACCTATTTACAAAGACGTTTTTACCCAGCAAAACTCACTACATTTCTTGATTTTTTAACTACTTTTCTTAAAAATAAGGTATAAACATAAAAACAAGCTATTACCATTTAATTAGCAATGCGTAACAAGACTTATCACTAAATTTTAAAATATAACTAGAAAGTAAGGATAAAAAATGATTTTTTCCACTACACCCGATGTACCAGGAAGAGAAATTAGCGAAAACTTAGGCGTTGTCGCTGGTAATATCGTGCAATCAAAGCATGTTGGACGTGATTTAATGGCAGGTTTAAAAGGCATTATAGGTGGCGAAATAGCGGGATACACAGAAATGCTTGCCGATGCCAGAGATAAAGCTATTGAAAGAATGGTCACGGAAGCTCAAACAAGAGATGCTGATGCCATTGTTAATATCCGTTTTACCACCAGTGCAATTATGGCCAACGCATCTGAAATGTTAGCCTATGGTACGGCTGTTAAGCTTAAATAACACACCTAATCAATCCACCCAAGCAAACCATGACTAAAAAAACAACATTAGACAGCATTGCAGGTGGTGGATTATTAGATCGTCGTATTTTTCTTAAAAAAGGCATTACATTCACAGTTGCTACACTTGCCACAGATACTCTATTAGCTGAAACAGAAATTCAACGCCAACCTTGGATGAACGAGCCTGGCGAGCCATTT
>DAOWHF010000275.1:0-7023 GCA_030641565.1 Methylomarinum sp. | reverse complement strand
GCTTCGACCAGGAATGAGTGCATGAGAGGTGGAAATAAAATTTAAAAAATCCTGAAACATTAAAATATACCTTTAATCGTTATTTTTTGTAAGCCATAGTCAATTTCAAGGTATCAATTGATACTGAATTAAGAGACCAGACTCTTAGGACTTCCTTTTGTATTATTAATACATAATACTCTGATACTTCTTCATATCAACCACAACTAACCATGACTTTAAACTAAAGAACACTACTTAAGTCAGCTTAAACCCGCTTAAAAACCAACGAGGTATTTATCCCACCAAAGGCAAAATTATTGCTCATGACATAATCACATTCTAGCTTGCGAACATAATCTTTTATATAATCTAACTCCGCGCATTGGGGGTCGATATTATCTAAATTGGCTGTTGGGTGAAACCAGCCTTCATTCATCATGTTGACTGCTGCCCATGCTTCTATGGCTCCACATGCGCCTAATGTATGCCCTGTGTAACTCTTGATTGAACTAATCGGAGTTTTGTTACCAAAAATCACGGCAGTTGCCTGGCTTTCGGCTATATCCCCTCTGTCTGTAGATGTGCCATGTGCACTGATATATCCAATAGTGGATGCATTAAGCTGGGCATCTTGCATGGCCAGTTGCATAGCCACTTGCATACTGTCACTGTCTGGCTGGGTTACATGTAAGCCATCAGAATTTGTGCCGAAGCCTACAATTTCTGCATAGATATGCGCACCACGGCTAAGGGCGTGTTCTCTTTCTTCTAGAATAAATGTACCGCCGCCCTCGCCTATCACCAAGCCATCGCGATCTTTGTCAAATGGTCTGGGGGATTTATGCGGTTCATCATTACGCAAACTGGTTGCAAATAAGGTATCGAAAACCGCCGCTTGAGAGGCGGATAATTCATCACTACCACCTGCGACCATGAGCGTTTGTATGCCGTATTTAATAGTTTCATAAGCATACCCTATGCCCTGACTACTAGAGGTACAGGCGCTAGAAGTGGGGATAATACGTCCATTAATGCCAAAATGCAGGCCTATATTAACGGGACAGGTATGCCCCATCATACGTATATACGAGGTTGCATTTAAGCTACCTTTGTCATTATTCAGTAGCATTTTGGTAAAGTCGATCAGCCCGTCAAAACTACCTGAGGAGCTGCCGTAAGCTACCCCCATTTTGCCACTGCGTAGAATAGGATCATTTAATAGCCCGGCATCTTGTAGCGCTAATTCTGAAACATAAGTTGCCAACATGGCCACTCTACCCATACCTCTGACCTGTTTACGGGTGTAATGTTTGGGCCTGGTAAAATCAACGGGGGCGGCTAATCGGGTGTTTAAACCTTCATATTTATCCCATTCATCCATTGTTTTAATGCCAGTGGTTTTTGTTTTAAGGTTTTGTGCAACGGTTGCCCAATCATTCCCTATCGGTGTTAGTCCTGCCATACCGGTTATAACCACCCGCTTCATTAACACAATCCTCCATTCACAGAGATGACCTGACGGGTAATATATGCGGCATCTTCAGACAATAAAAAGCTGACGGTTGCTGCAACTTCTTTAGCTTCACCTACCCGTCTAAGTGGAATCATTTTTTTAATTTCGTCTAGTGGTAGTTGTTCTAGCATTTCAGTATCAATTAACCCCGGAGCGACACAATTTACGGTGATTTTACGTTTTGCTAATTCCAAAGCTAATGCTTTGGTCGCACCAATAATGCCTGCTTTAGCTGCACTGTAATTAACCTGCCCTCGATTACCCATCACACCTGAAACAGATGATAAGGTGACGATTCGACCTGCTTTACGTCGTCTGACCATAGGCATGATTAGGGGATGTAATACATTATAAAAACCATCTAAATTGGTATGTAACACCGAATCCCATTCATCCCCTGTTAAAGCCGGGAAAGCATTATCAGCCGATATTCCCGCATTACAAACCACACCATAATAAGCCCCATGTTGCTCCACATCTTGAGTCAATAGTTCTGCGCATTGCTGTCTATCACTTAGATCAAACTGTAATACTCTAGCGGACTGTCCCATTGCTGTAATTTCAGCGGCAACTTCATCGGCTGCTGCGCGTTTGCTGCGACAGTGTACAACCAAGTCATAGCCTTTGTTAGCCAGATATAAAGCGATTGCCTTTCCTATACCTCGACTAGAACCTGTTACTAATACTGTTTTATTCATTTTCTTGTGGACGGTGTCGTTATATTTACTGGGAGCTTATACTCCGCACGGCCAAGTTTTCGGTTTTCTATTGGCTGATTTTTGCTGATAGCTGCGTTGCTGAAATAGTTGCGTAGCTTGCTATGCGCCTATTTCAGTGCCTTGCTCTCAACAAAAACCAACTCAAGATAAAAGCCGAAAACTTAACCGCGCGGAGTATATATCGCGGCTAGGGCGGCGGACGCTCCTACAATTATTAGATTATCTTATTTTCTGCTTTGTCAGGTTGATAGACATTAAGTTTTGCTGATATATCTATACCATCCCCTAAGATTTGGCATGTAAACACACCCAAACCCTGGTCTTCAATTAATCGTTCTACTTTTACCGTTAAATGCATGCCGACGGTAAATTCTGAGATATTACAGGTATAGCGCCGTGTGCCTAATAAAAACCCTAAATTAATTGGCTTACCAGCAAGATGACACATCATACCGCCATGTGCCGCTACCGTTTGAGCCATGTACTCTATACCTATCCAAGCAGGGATTGTTTTGCCATCACCAAACATCCCATCGTTACGCACGGTGACAGCTGCGACTAATGATTGTTGATCATATTCCAGCACATTATCTAATAAAACCATGGCACCATCATGTGGCAATATATCAGCAACGTTTATATCTATCATGTGCGCGCCACCACTAGAGAAACGTTATTACCGCCAAAAGCGAATGAGTTACTTTGACAGCTGTTAATTTGTCGCCCTAGTGTTTGCCCTTGCTTGACATAATTTAATTTCGGCAAGCTTTCATCCAAAATATCATCATTAATATTGGGGACTAACAAACCTTGCTCATCGTTTGCAGTTAGTAACATCCAGCATATCCCAAGTTCAAGTGCTGCCGCTGCACCTAATGCGTGTCCTGTCATACCTTTAGTGGAACTGACAACGAGTGACTGATCAAAAACATGACTGACGGCTTTACTTTCCATCTCATCATTTAACGGCGTGGCTGTACCATGTAGATTAAGATAATCAATCTCACCAGCTGTTTTGTTTGCTTCTGACAAAGCGGTTTGCATAGCCGATATAACCGCACTACCTTCTGGATCTGGTGCAGAAAAATGATAAGCATCACTACTGGCACCAATACCTTGTAATTCTACCGGACCGAGTTCTGTACTCATGACAAACAATGCCGCTGCCTCTGATAAATTAATGCCATCTCTATGCCGGCCAAACGGTTTACATAACCCTTTTGATACCGATGCTAATGCATCAAAACCATGTACTGTAAATTGACACAAACTATCCGCGCCACCAACTATCACCGCATCACAAAGCCCTAATGAGATTAATCGACGTGCTGAGGCGAACGCCTTGCCGCTGGATGAGCAAGCGGTAGAAATAGCATAAGCAGGCCCTTTCAGGCCTAAATAGTGCGCTAAGAAGTCAGCACCACCCGCTAATTGTTGTTGCTTATAGTGAAACTTGTCAGGTTTAACATTATGTTTAGCAACAGAGGCTAATGCCAGTTCAGTATTACGAACACCTGATGTGCTGGTTCCGATAACCACACCTACTCTATCCGCACCAAAACGATTGATCATCTGATCAACTGTATCTTGAATCTGGCTTAAAGCTGCCAATAGTAACTGATTATTTTTACAGTCATAAACACTGTATTGACTATTAATAGTAGGTAACTCAGCTTTGACCTCACCTACATACATCGGCTGTGTGCTATATTCCCCACTCAATACTAATCCTGAGCGGTCACCTGCTTGTAGACGCTGGAGAATTTCATCACGATTATTCCCAACGGCAGAAAGCATACCTAAATCATTTAAATAATATTTCATATTTGTAGAGCTATATTCATGGCTCTCGACATAATTCAGCAAGCGTTTTTAAGCGCGGTTTAGAGTTTTTAACATAAGGGTTTTTCTCATCCCAAACATAGCCCGCCAGAATCGAACAAATCATGGCTTTAATATTGTCTTGTTGCTGATCATAAAACACCACATCTTGCAGGCTGCCTTCATACCATGCTGTTACAAAAGTACGGAATGTTTCTACGCCTTTTTGCAAAGGAATGACAAAGTCTTGTTGCCAATCGACTGTTTGCTGATTTAACTGTTTATCTAATATATCTGCGGCTAAGCTGGCTGACTTCATTGCAATCGTCACACCTGAAGAAAACACCGGATCTAAAAATTCACCCGCATTACCTAACAACGCATAACCATCACCGTACAGTGTTGTAACATCCGCACTATAGCCTTTAATGGTATTCACTCGGGTATCAAACACTGCATTCTTTAACAACTCAGCTAGCGAGGGTTCTTGAGCAACTAATTGACGAAAGACCTGCTCCTGATCATCACCTTGTGACTGAATAAAATCAGGCTCGGCAACCACACCTAAACTACAGCGGCCATTGCTAAATGGGATTAACCAATACCAGACATCTCTTTGCTCTGGATGCACGATAATGCGGATTTTATTCCTATCATACTGGGAACAATCTATACGATCTTCTATATGAGTAAACAATGATTGTCTACAAGGGAAATCAGACGGTTTTTCTAAATTTAATAAGCGCGGTAATACCCGACCAAACCCACTGGCATCCAACACAAATTCCGCTTCAATTTGATAGGTCTTATCACTACCTTTAATGGTTAACAGAGGTTTTTCAGCAGAAAAATCAGCATCTACCACTTGTTGTTGCCAACGTATTTCCACACCCATGCGTTGGGCTTCATCTGCCAGTAGCGCATCAAACTTATCCCGCTGCACTTGAAAGGTAGAATCAAACCCTGCTGTAAATTTATCAGAAAAAACAAACTCAGAGTGTTTGTCTTTATGGATAAAAGCGGCACCAGTTTTTAATTGAAACCCAGCGGCTTGCACGGCATCTAACATCCCCGCTTGCTCAATAAAAGCCATACACTGTGGCAATAGACTTTCACCAATGCTAAAACGTGGAAACTTATCCCGTTCAATAATGGTTACTTGATGGCCTTTATTTTGTAATAAGGCAGCCACAACACTACCCGCTGGCCCTGCACCAATAACAATGACATGTTTTTTTTCTGTCATCATTTATGCCTTAACTCTAACAATCTGTTTATCATTATGCGTTATAATTTTGATAAAAAAGTGAAAAGATATTATTTTAACTTCTCCTCACCCAACCTTCCCCAGCAAGGGAGGACTTAAACTATGAAACTATCAAACAACTTAAACCCTGCAAATTATAACTTATAAAATTAATGAAAAAGAAACTACGCGACTTTATATTTCAGGAACTCATTTTTGTCGCAAATCCTGAGCAATTCGGTGATGAGGATGATTTATTAGAAGCTGGTCTCGATAGCATGGGAATTATGCGTCTAATTATGTTTATTGAAGACGAATATGGCATCACCTTACCTGATACAGAAATTGAACCCGACAATGTACAAACATTTAATGCCCTGGAGCAATGGATTTTAAGGCATAAGCAGGCATGAACGAGTCAATTATTGAATCACTGAATATTGCTGATAGTTTTACACTGGCGATGGACGAAGAAATTCGTCAAGATGGTTTGGCAGGTAGTTTATGTGGTTTTGCATTAGAACTTAATCAAATACCTGACATTGACACACTAGAACAAAGAATCAACGCATTCAGTCAACATTTTCCTGTTGCTTTAGCCAGCTTACAGCAAAAAGGAAAACGCTTTCATTGGTTTAAAAGGGATACCCCACCCCAATTATTTTTTCAGCATCACTGCCCTAAAGATCAATCTGACAAGGATTTTCAGCATCAAACTGTCAATCAGATTATTAATAACAAACAGCATAGAGAAGTCACTGCCCCCATTGAGTTCCACCTAATTAATGGCAACGCTCAAACTACCTTTTTTATTCGTTGGATTCACCCCTTCTGTGATGCCAGAGGGATTGATTTAATCCTGAAATATTTATGTACTGAAACAGCTCAGCAGCGACAGGCTTTTTTACAGTCAGACCCTAAGCCATTAGTTAATCTACAGCTAGATAAATACAGCTTATGGAAAAAGCTGATGCTGTTATTAAAAGGTAAACGCTATATTCAAACCATTGATAAGCTACAAAGCATTCAGCCTTTTGATACAGAACAAGCACCTCAACAGTTAAATCATAGTATTTATAGACTGACTGAAGCTCAAACAGAACAAGTGATTAAACAAGCAAGAAAACACGTGGGCTTAACCGGCACCAGTTTGTATTACATCGGCTGTTTAATGCGAGCATTAGACAAGATGAACCCTGATAATTCTGGAGAAGCTTATTGCGCCCCTTATGCTTTTAATTTACGCAAACAACGCGCTTTAACGCCAGTTATTGCCAATCACGTCTGCGCTTTATTTGCCCAAGCCCCGCGTGAGATTGTTAAAGACCGTGAGGCTTTGTTTGCACATCTAAAGAAACAAAATATGGATGTGATTAGGCAGCAATTAGATTACGCCTTTTTACCCCTAATGTGGGCGGGTAGCTGGCTATCACTGGATGAGTATGGCAAGATCCTGCGTCTTTCCAGTTCAGGCAAAGAACGTAGCTCATTCTGGTTTTCTGATGTTGGCAGATTAGATACACCGGCTAATAGCTTTCCCGGTGCTGAGATACAATCTCTATTCCATCTATGCCAGGTAACAACACCGCCAGGACTGGCATTTTTATGCTGTATTTATCAAAATCAGCTTACTTTAAGCTATAACTTTGTAGAGCCGTTAACTAATTCTGAGCAAATAAAAAAACTGCATCAATTGGTTTTGGTTGAATTGCTTGGGGAATATAAATATTAATAACTGTAGG
>DAOWHF010000266.1:0-10481 GCA_030641565.1 Methylomarinum sp. | reverse complement strand
CGGGTGCCATTGGTATTGGTGCTTTGGCTATTGGAAATATTAAATACCAGTTACAACACAAATTATTAGAATTAACCTTAGAAACAGACGAACCTGTCTATCTTGATTTTAGAGATGCCTTTATTAAGGCGCAGGAAATAGCTTAGTTCTAGCGAAAAATAGGCATTAAGTTACATGCCTATTTTTAATCGCCATGATATGGAGCTGAACCACTATTCTATCAGGCCAAACTTAACCGCTAAACGAGTCAACTCGACATCATTCTTCACTTTCAATTTGTCATATAAACGGTATCGATAAGTATTGACTGTTTTATCACTTAAGACCAATATTTCCGACATCTCTTTAATACTCTTTCCTTGTAATATTAAATTAACAACCTCAGATTCTCTTTGTGACAGTTTCTCAAATGGCGAATCATTTTCACCAGGTAAACTTTGAAAGGCCAGGTTATTTGCAACTTCCGAACATAAATAACGTTTACCATTCATTACTGTGCGAACTGCAGCCACCATCTCATCAACTGGTGAACCTTTCGAGATAAACCCTACAGCACCTAACTTTAATAATTGCTGAGGAATTGGCCCATCGTTATGTATAGACAAAGCGATTACTTTAATTTTTTTATGCAGCTGCAATATTCTTCGACAAGCCTCTATCCCGCCAATCCCAGGCATATTGATATCCATTAAAACCACGTCGGGCGAAATATCATTTAAGAGTTCCAGTGCAGTCTCTCCACACTGAGCAACACCAACAACCTCAAGACCTTCCTGTAAATTGAGCAACGCCTCTATACCCGTTCTAACCAGCTCATGATCATCTACTAATAAAATCTTAATCATTTAAAAAACCTATTATTAAACCAACCATAAACTTCACACCAATATGTGACTACATCTATTAAAATCACTTTATATTCTACAATACTAAATACGCAATACCTTAATATTAATACAAATTAATTTTAGCAATAGAAATCCATACAGACAAAATCCATTAAATCATAAACATACTGCCATCTACCTACAAAAACTTTATCTTAGATTTTCTTGCAGTTCTGCTATTATTTTAACATGTCAGAAAATAACAACTGGATTTCAAGCCTATCCAAGAAAAAAGAAGGCTTCAACTATTCAACGGCATTAGGCATGTTGTTTAGCATTATTCTTTTTGTTTTTATTGTCTTTTATGCAGCGAACGACCCTTTAACATTCCTTAACATTCCTGGTCTGACCATTGTTGTTATTGGGACTATTTCGGCAGTCTTTCTGAGCTATCCATTAAGAGATGTTAAGCAAGGTGCTAAATCGATTAAACGCGTGGTATTT
Organism: Methylomarinum sp.; assembly: GCA_030641565.1. Lineage (GTDB taxonomy): Bacteria > Pseudomonadota > Gammaproteobacteria > Methylococcales > Methylomonadaceae > QPIN01. Next base: position 9,150 of record DAOWHF010000266.1, on the reverse strand, counting down.
TATGAAAGCCTAGATCCACAACGAGAAGCTGATGAGATTATTGCCGTTGCAAAAATGTGGTTTCACCGGGACTCAGTCGGCGTTGAAAATGTTATCGATTCAATCAATAACCCCTATTTAAAAACCAGCTTTCAATTAATTGTTGACCAAACACCTACTGAAGACATTCTCTCCTTATTAAAATGGAGAATCTCTCGCTTGCGCATAAAAGAAAATACCGAATCGAATATTTTCCATAGCCTAGCTAACTATGCACCCGCATTTGGGATGTTAGGTACATTAGTTGGGTTAATCAATATGCTACAAATTATCGAACTAAAAGATATTAGTGCCATCACTTCTAACATGGCTGTTGCATTAACCACTACTTTTTATGGCCTCCTACTTGCCAACCTAATATTCAGCCCCATAGCTGTAAAACTAGAAAGAAGAACCGAACAACGAATCATGATTATGAGCATGGTTATGGAAGGAATCACGCTCATTGCTGATCGTAGATCGCCCTCTTTCATTAGAGAAACGCTTAAAGCCTTTATTGCTGATCACGAAAACGAACTTAAAAACCAAAAAATGCAATGAACAATCGCCCATCAACACATCATCATGCTTCGTCATCTATAGAAGACCTTATTGACCACGCAAGTAATCATCAACAGAATTGGCTATTAAGCTATCTTGATGTCTTTGTCTTGATTATTATGCTAATCCTCACGCTCATGGCACTGAATGACTTTAAAACAGAACAGCCCCCAAAAGCACACAAGAAGGACTCAGCAGTTGAAAGTAAGCCAAAGACTCAAGTTGATATTGTCAAACACACACCCATCCCACCCGCACCTACAACTGTCGAGCCCGCAGCACCCACGGAAAACTTAGAAAAAGCAGACAATTTAATCAACACCATAAAAAAAATAGATCAGAAACCGGTATTATTAAATAACACACAAGCCCCCTCTTTACTAACTGAAGATAAAACAGAGCCTAACAACAATTTAAATCCACTATCAGCCCCCACCCTTACCTCGGATCATCAACCAGCTGACGACCAATTACAACAACAACTTAAAAAAACAGTTGAAGCACTAGGTCTTAGCAATTCTGTCAAGATGAAGGTCACACAGGGGTATGCCCAACTTGAAATTCAAGATAAGATTCTTTTTAGCTCATCTGAATCTAAGCTATTGGATGAAGGGGAAATTCTATTAAAAAAACTAGCACCCTTACTGGAACAGTCGTTAGGCTTAATATATATAGAAGGACATACAGATAACCGCCCTATAAAGACCACTAAATTTCCGTCAAACTGGGAACTAGGTGCAGCAAGAGCAACCAGCGTTTTACATTTCTTAGTTACTCAACAGGTGGATTCATCGCGCTTAAGAGCGATAACCTACGGAGATACAAAACCCATAGCCGATAACACTACAATAGAAGGAAGAGGGAAAAATCGCCGTGTCAGTATAGCGATAAAGGTATCAGATAAAATCAATTGAAGGAGCGCAAAACCATTCTAAAATAGCTCAGTGCTTTTAAGAGAAGATATAGGGCGGACTTGAAGCCCACCCTATCAAAATCATGCAGACAGACTACTCAGAAATATTAATCTTTATATCCATACTGCCTTGTAAGCTATTTAATGCAGCATTAAAGTCAGCCTGACCAAAAGCTTTTGCAATATTCATTGCAGCTAACTTTTTCTTTGCCTTATCACTTTCAGTCATCACACCTTCAGTAACGCTAAGCAAATTAACCACAGCTTGAGCACCCGATAAATCGGCAACAGTAATAACAGTTGATTTCCCATCAACCGGTTTTGCTGCTTTAAAAATTTCTTGATTAACCTGCCAGGCAATATCACCGTTAGAACGTGTTAATCCAGTAAATTTCTGCATTTTCAGGCCATTCTCATCAGCAACAGCTTGCATTGATTTTCCTGCAATAATTTCACTCTTAACTTTATCAGCCAGTTCAGCTGCTATTTGTTTAGCTTCTTCACTCAGAAGTAATGCAACAATAGTTTCTTTTACTTCTTCTAAAGCTTTAACTTCAGCAACTTTGTGCTCTGTCATTCTTAAAACAACTAGCTTATCTGTACCAATTTCAATTGCTTCACTATTATTGCCCTTTAACACATCTTCAGAAAAAGCTGCATTAACAACTGCAGGGGCAGAGATAATTTCTAATTCAGGGGATGCTGTATCTGTTTTAGCAAATAATCCTGTTTTATGGATAGCCAAACCCAACTCATCAGCAACCGCTTGCAAGCTATCAGGATTCTCATAGCTTATTTCAGTTAAAGACTCGCCTAATTCATAAAAGCTACTTTCAGCTTCTGATCTTTGATATGCAACGGTAATTTCTTCCTTAACAGCATCAAAAGACTTAACTTCGCCTGCTACTAATTCTGTTACTTTAATCAAGTGATAACCAAATGCAGATTTTACCGGCTCAGAAACCTCACCCAACTTTAACGATTTCGCCGCATCCTCAAATGCCTTTTCCATCACGCCAACGTTAAATAAACCAAGATCACCACCTTTTGAAGCGGTTAACTTATCGTCAGATACTTCTTCAGCTAATACAGAGAATTGCTTAGACGCCAATGCTTTCTTTGCATTTAAAGCACGCTCTAACTGCTTATCGTCACTCCCAGCATCTTTAGTAAAAGCAAATAAAATATGACTTATTTTTCGACGCTCTTTAGTCGTATAAAGATCTTTTTGCTCACTATAATATGATTTTAACTGTTCATCAGATGATTTAACCTGTTTTGCCAATTCAGCCAATGACAATTCAACATACTCTATAGCTACCTGCTCTGTTGTAACGAATTGATTTTGGTTCTGCTGATAATAAGCATCAATAGCTTCTGCTGCAGGTTGCTTTTTAACTTCCTGTAATGCAATAGAAATAACTTCAGCATCACGCAACTGATTTTGTATTCTGAAGAAATTTTCTACATCCTTCTCTGTTGCAAAACTACTTTCAATAATGCTGCGTTGAAACTGCTCCATCTTTAGAGCTTTTTTAATTCTCGCAACAAACTCCGGTGGCGACATCCGTTGAGCTGCCAACAAAGAATGATATTGCCCTTTATTAAACACACCATCTGTCTGAAAATATTCCAAGGTCTTTATAAAGTTTTTAGCTGCCTCATCTGTAACAACTAACCCTGCATCTTGTACATGCTGAAATAAAACTTCATCCTGAATAAGCTTATCTAACGCCTGTTTTTTTATGACTTTTTCATCAAAATCCATTCCCGACAAGTTCTGGCTGTACTGGGAATAAGCTCTATTAAGATCTTCTTGAAAAAACTCTTTATCACCAACGGAAGCGATAGCTGCTTCAGAGCCTCCCCCCATATAGTTTTGAATACCCCATAAAGCAAAGGTCACACCAATCAACAATAAAATAATCCGGGCAAGAAGTCCCTGTGATTTTTCTCTGATCTTTAATAACATATATCTATCCTTATACAGTTCTGGAGCACTTAATTAAGTTAAAAAAATGTTTTTATAGTTATATTAAAAACAGGAGAAAGGTTCAAGGTAAAAAACAACTTCTTTTACCTTGAATCTTTCGCCTTGAACATAAACATCATAAATTTTAAGCAAAAAAAAACCCCAAACCTTGCGGTTCGGGGTTTTCTTATTTGGCGGAGCGGACGGGACTCGAACCCGCGACCCCCGGCGTGACAGGCCGGTATTCTAACCAACTGAACTACCGCTCCAAAGTCTGGTGGGTGCTGAGGGGATCGAACCCCCGACCCTCGCCTTGTAAGGGCGATGCTCTCCCAGCTGAGCTAAGCACCCGACTAAAGAATGCTAGTTTACAGCATCTTTTAAAGTTTTACCAGCTTTAAATGAAGGAATTTTTGCTGCTTTAATTGTAATCTCTGCACCAGTTTGTGGATTACGTCCTTTACGCTCAGCTCTGTCTTTAACAGCAAAAGTACCAAATCCAACTAAAGCGACTGGATCACCGTTACTTAATGCTTCAGTTACAGCACTCAAAAAACCATCTAAAGCTCGACCGGCATCAGCCTTTGTTAATTCAGATGCATCAGCAATAGCGTCAATAAGTTCCGATTTATTCATTATTCCCCCTTAGGAAGTAAACTGTAATTATGTATGAAATGAGAAAGCTGATCTCTTAAACCATGCGTTGTTACAACAACAAAACAAGGGCAATAAAAGAAACAGGACTATTTATATCAAGTGCACTCACGAGGTGTCAAGCATAAAAACAGCTAGACACCACGATTATTAAGGTTTTGCACTACATTCCTCAAAAAACACCTAAAATAAGGGTTAATGTGCAATCCGGTTCGATTCATTAGCCTTTACTGATTTACTATCATCCTTTTTTTCTTCCACGTCAACACTAGGCACTGGCATGTACTGCAAAGCAACTTCTAACACCTCATCAATCCAGTGAACGGGTTTAATATCAAGATTCTGTTTGATATTTTCTGGAATCTCCGCCAAATCTTTTTCATTTTCTGCAGGAATTAAAACTGTTGTAATTCCACCACGGTGAGCCGCCAATAATTTTTCTTTTAAACCACCAATAGGTAAAACTTCACCTCGTAAGGTTATCTCACCTGTCATTGCAACATTTGAGCGCACAGGTATTTTAGTTAACGCTGAAATAATTGCAGTACACATACCTATACCAGCACTCGGCCCATCTTTTGGTGTTGCTCCTTCAGGCACATGAATATGAATATCATTTTTCTGAAAAACATCATCACTTATACCAAGCACCTGCGAACGACTTCTAACAACTGTTACAGCTGCTTCAATTGACTCTTTCATCACATCGCCCAACTTACCTGTTGCCGATTGCTTGCCCTTACCCGGCATAACTGCCGTTTCAATGGTTAATAATTCACCACCGACCTCGGTCCATGCCAAGCCAGTTACTTGTCCAACCTGATCCTGATCTTCAGCTAGGCCATAACTAAAGCGCTTAACACCTAAGTAGTCAGATAAATTTTCTGCTGACACAAAAACTTTACTATTTTCTTTTTTCAACAATAAAGACTTAACCACTTTACGACATATTTTTGATATTTCACGCTCTAAACCACGAACACCAGCCTCGCGCGTGTAATACCTAATGATACTTTGTACTGCCGATTCTGAAATATCAATCTCAGTATCTTTTAAGCCATTATTCTTAATCTGCTTAGAAATCAAGAATCGAATCGCAATATTAATTTTTTCATCTTCCGTATAGCCAGCTAGCCGAATCACTTCCATCCTATCTAGCAGAGCTGAAGGAATATTCATAGTATTAGCTGTTGCTACAAACATTACATCAGACAAATCAAAATCCACTTCCAGGTAATGATCAGCAAAAGTATGATTTTGCTCAGGATCTAAAACCTCCAACAATGCTGAAGCAGGATCACCGCGAAAATCCGCAGCCATCTTATCAATCTCATCTAGCAAAAACATAGGATTCCTAGTTTTAACTTTTGATAAATTTTGTAAAATTTTACCCGGCATTGACCCTATGTAAGTTCGTCGATGCCCTCGAATTTCAGCCTCATCTCTAACACCACCAAGCGCCATACGTACATACTTACGATTTGTTGCTCTAGCAATTGATTGCCCCAAAGAGGTCTTACCTACCCCAGGAGGCCCTACTAAACATAAAATAGGCCCTTTCAATTGCTTAACGCGCTGCTGTACAGCCAAGTATTCAAGAATTCTTTCTTTTACCTTGTCTAGTCCATAATGCTCAGATTCTAACACCTCCTCAGCGACTTTAAGGTCGTGACGTACTTTGGTTTTCTTTTTCCAAGGCACTCCAACCATCCAGTCGATGTAATTACGGACTACTGATGCCTCAGCAGACATTGGCGACATTTGCTTTAATTTATTAAGCTCCGCATCAGCCTTAACTTTTGCATCTTTCGACATACCTGCCGCGTTAATCTTTTTTTCTAATTCTTCAATTTCATTAGTAACATCATCCATGTCACCTAATTCTTTCTGAATCGCTTTCATTTGCTCATTCAGATAGTATTCCCTTTGATTTTTTTCCATTTGCTTCTTAACACGCCCACGGATTCGCTTCTCCATTTCCAGCAAATCATTTTCGCCTTCCATTAGCGTCATCAAATTTTCCAGACGCTGAGCGACATCCTCAGCTTCTAGCATTGCCTGTTTTTCTTCAACCTTCAAGGTCATATGTGCGGCAATCGTATCAGCCAAACGACCAGGATCATCAATTCCTGCTAATGAATTTAAAACCTCAGGTGGGATTTTATTATTCAACTTCACATACTGATCAAATGAACTAATAGCAGTACGCAGTAAAACTTCTTGTTCCTGCTCAGACAAATCCATCCTGTCATTTATTTCAGTGACTACGGCAGCGTAATAGCCATCTTTTTCCTTATAGCTTGTCACCTTACAACGCTGTTCACCTTCAACCAATACCTTAACCGTTCCATCAGGCAACTTTAATAGTTGTAATATATTCGCCAACGTTCCTGCCAGGTACAAATCTTCAAATTCAGGCTCATCGGTATCAGCCTGTTTTTGAGCAACTAACAGCAATTGTTTATCATCTTTCATTGCCGCTTCTATTGCATCAATTGATTTCCCTCTACCAACAAATAGAGGGATAACCATATGCGGATACACCACTACATCTCTTAATGGTAGTACAGGAATTAATTCGTCTAAATTTTTCAAATCAGTCAATTCTTCCATTAATGGAACCTTTATATAAACTTACTGTAGTATAAATATATGGGGGATATTTTTTCAAAAGCAAGGGGGAGTAAAAAGTTACTCGCAAAAAAAATGGGAACCTCGTTTCCAAGGCTCCCATTTTCAGCGAAAGATAAATATAAAAGATCTCAGCGGGTTTATTAATCTACACAAGACTAAAACTATTCCTGAGTATGCCTCAATTTAATCAGCTGAATTATGCTTTTTTCTTCTCAGTTTCATAAACCAGCAAAGGCTCCGAATCACCTAAGATAACACTTTCATCTATAACAACTTTAGTGACATTTTCTGCTGAAGGGATCTCATACATCGTATCAAGTAATACATTTTCAACAATGGTTCTTAGTCCTCTAGCGCCTGTTTTTCTTTCCATCGATTTTTTAGCAATCGCTAATAAAGAATCTTCTCGAAATTCCAGTTCAGCACCTTCCATTTCAAACAAATGCTGATACTGCTTAATCAATGCATTTTTAGGTTGAGTTAATATCTCGACCAAGGCTTTCTCGTCCAACTCTTCCAAAGTTGCAACCACTGGCAATCGACCAACAAATTCAGGGATCAAACCGTACTTGATCAAATCTTCAGCTTCAATCTGAGAAAAAAGCTCTCCAATATTCTTAGTATCATCTTTGGCTTTAACTTCAGCAGAAAAACCAATACCACCCTTTTCAGTTCGATCTTTAATGACACGATCCATTCCGGCAAAAGCACCACCGACAATAAATAAAATGTTCGCTGTGTTAACCTGAAGAAACTCTTGCTGCGGATGTTTTCTACCACCTTGAGGCGGAATTGAAGCAACCGTGCCTTCTATTAATTTTAATAAAGCTTGCTGAACACCTTCACCAGACACGTCTCGGGTAATTGATGGATTATCAGATTTTCTAGTAATCTTATCGATTTCATCAATATAGACAATCCCTGTTTCAGCCTTTTCTACATCATAATCGCATTTCTGTAGAATTTTCTGAATAATATTTTCAACATCCTCACCAACATAACCCGCCTCGGTTAATGTGGTTGCATCAGCTATAGTAAAAGGCACATCTAACAGCCTTGCTAAAGTTTCTGCAAGCAATGTTTTTCCTGAACCAGTCGGCCCAATCAACAATATATTAGATTTGGCTAACTCAATATCATTTTTGCCTTTATTACTACGCAAGCGTTTATAGTGATTATAAACAGCTACTGATAACATTTTTTTAGCGTCATCCTGACCGATTACATAACTATCAAGCTCTGCTTTTAATTCTTTGGGCTTAGGTAATTGACCATCACCAACATCACTATCTTCTTGTAACTCTTCCCTAATAATATCATTACAAAGCTCAACACACTCATCGCAGACATAAACAGATGGTCCTGCAATTAGCTTTCTAACTTCATCCTGACTTTTTCCGCAAAAAGAACAATAAAGTAACTTCTCATCATCCTTACCGCTTTTTTTGTCTTTACTCATAAACTAAGCCCCCACGAAATGGATTGCTGAAACTAAAGAATAGTTCGAAACAGCCAAAAAACCAACTTTAAGCACCAGTGTTTGATACTCTATTTGATAATACCTTATCAATCAATCCATATTCAACAGCTGCCTCAGCACTCAGAAAGTTATCTCTATCGGTATCCTTCTGAATAGTTTCGACATCTTGCCCTGTATGATAAGCTAAAATATTGTTTAGTTTATCTCTAATCGAAAGAATTTCTTTGGCATGAATATCAATATCAGACGCTTGCCCCTGGAAACCACCTAAAGGCTGATGAATCATTACTCTAGAATTTGGCAAACAAAAACGCTTACCTTCAGCACCTGCCGTTAACAATAAAGAGCCCATGCTTGCAGCTTGACCAATGCACATGGTACTTACATCAGCTTTAATAAATTGCATGGTGTCATAAATCGCCATCCCCGCTGTCACCGAACCACCCGGAGAATTAATATACAGATGTATATCTTTGTCTGGGTTTTCAGACTCCAGAAACAATAACTGAGCAACCACTAGGTTAGCCATATAATCTTCGACTTGACCTACCAAAAAAATAACACGTTCTTTTAATAATCGAGAATAGATATCAAAAGAACGCTCGCCTCTGGCAGTTTGCTCAATAACCATCGGCACCAAACCACCTGCCGCTTGCGGTGTAATCATTTGATCTAAACCATTATATTGATTCATAACTCTGCCTTTAGTGATTATTTCTCTTGTTTTTCCATAACATCATCAAAACTAATAGTTTCTTCAGATACTTTTGCCTGATTAACAATCCATTCTACCGCTTGATCTTCTAAAACCATTTGCTTAACTTCATTCAGACGGCTTTCATCAGCATAATACCATTCCAACACATCTTCTGGTTTTTCATAGCTGACAGCCATATCTTCAATTGTAGATCGTACTTT
>DAOWHF010000331.1:0-2458 GCA_030641565.1 Methylomarinum sp. | reverse complement strand
CTAGGCCAATAACAAACCCTGATTATTCACTAGGTGAAAAAATATATTATTCAGTTAAGGCAACAAGAGATGCCGTAGGCTGTAATACAAATCTCGGTATTCTTTTGTTATGTGCCCCCTTGTTTGAAGCGAATTATCAACAAAAAAAAGGACAGACTTTAGCGGATGCGTTGCAGCACATTCTTGAAAATACCACGGTTGAAGATGCTGATTGGGTATTTAAAGCTATAAGCTTAGCAGCTCCGGGGGGATTGGGTGAGGCTGAAAATCAAGATGTCAGTGAAAAAGCAGAAGTGACATTGACACAAGCTATGGCAATGGCTGCAGATAAAGATAGAATTGCCATGCAGTTCGTAACAAATTACAAAGATATTTTTGAATTTGCAATTTTGAGGTATAATAATGCCTTCGTTAAATTTGATGATCAGACATGGGCTGCAGCTGCTGTATTTACAGGGCTTTTAAGTCGTTTTCCTGATAGTCATATTGAACGCAAATACGGCGATAAGTACACAGGATGGGTACTTAAGCAAATAACTACAGTCGACGATGCCTTGTTGGATACAACAGACCCTGAACAATTATTACCTATGCTACATGAAGTGGATAGGCAGTTTAAGGCTAAAGATATTAACCCTGGCACTACGGCCGACCTGACGGTGGCGACGGTATTAATAAGTTTAATGGAAGCATTTGCTGTTAGGTGGACTAGCTAATGCAGTTAAGGAGTGGTAAAATTTTTCAAGCGGCATGAAAATGTCCTTTAACACTTTACTTTTTATTAATAGGATGAAGCTCAATGGCTACAATCAATAACTTACGCGTAGGCGAATCTTTAAACGGTGACGGAAACGAAGTTGCTCATATCGATTTAATGATGGGACCTCGTGGTTCAGCTGCAGAATCTGCTTTCGCAAACTGCTTAACAAACAACAAAGACGGTTTTTCTAGTCTTTTAGCTGTTGTTGCTCCTAACCTTATGGTTAAGCCTGCAACTGTTATGTTCAACAAAGTAACAATCAAAGGTTCTAAGCAAGCAGTTCAAATGTTTGGACCAGCACAACGTGGTGTTGCAATGGCTGTTGCTGACTGTGTTGAAGATGGAACTATCCCAGCTGACGAAGCTGATGATGTATTCATCTCTGTTGGTGTTTTCATTCACTGGATGGCAGAAGACGACGCAGCAATTGAAAAAAACAACTACGATGCTGTTAAAGCGTCTATCAAAAATGCTGTAGCTGGAACACCAACAGCAGCTGAAGTTGTTGCTGCTAAAGGTACTTCAGAGCATCCATTCGCAGCAAACAAAGTATAATTAATACAATTATATAGCGTTTGAAAATGCCTCGTTTATCTGGGGTGTTTTGAGCCACAGGGATGTGGTGAATGCAAATAATGCAGGAGCAATTATTTGTGAGCTACAAGGATGTGGTGAATGCAAATAATGCAGGAGCAACTATTTGTGAGCCACAGGGATGTGGTGAATGGTATTATGTAGGAGCATTAAATTGCTTCTTCGTAATATAAAGCTTATATTCTGTACCGATCTACGGTGCGCTGGATATAAGCTTTTTTATTGCCTGAGTGTTTATAACCCCAGAATGCAGTGCACTTGCAATAAGTGCATAATTAACGCCAGTTTCTTTTAGGGTTAATAAATCCATTTCATTACGTACTCCACCCGCAGCAATAAAATTCTTTTCAGGATGTTTTTGACAAAAATCTTTAAGTCTCGCAATATCCGGCCCTGTATTTTTCCCTACTCGATCTAAAGTCATGATGATGACATCTTGTGGCCACAATTCAGGACTTTTTAATAATTCAGTTGGACCTGTGTAACCTTGGTTAGGAAAGAAATCCAGTGATAGTATATGGTTTTTAATTTGCAAATTGTTATCACTGAAGTTTGTGATGTTTTGAGATTCTGACGCTATGATTAGTTTATAATTTGCAGCAGAAATTTTACTCAGTTGTTGTGTTTTTATACCGTTATCAACCCAAAAATCAATCTGCGGGTTTTTATTAATCACTTTGTCTATTAATGCATGGTTATTGCCGGTATTTGTAATAGCATTTAAATCTGCAATGTAAATAGTTTTAAAAGGATGGAGTGATAAAAAACCATTGATTACATCTTCAATATCGCTTGATGTGCATAGTCTTGAGGTGATCGGCTGGTATGATTCTCGCTGACCTTGTTGGGCAGAAACGACGATGCCATCTTTAAGGTCAATAACAGGGATTATGTGCATGGCTAGGCAGTGAATGTTTTGTTGTTTTTAATGAGACCTTTGCACGATTTATATTCGTGCAAAGACCTCTTAATATTATAGGGATTTGTTTAAAGTTTGTTTGATAATCATGAGACACAATCTATTACCAAGCTACTGGTTTTTGAATTTATAACGGGCGGCGGGTTTTCTCAAGCAGCATTACCTGACTCCTTGGCAACAGAAGG
>DAOWHF010000246.1:0-2846 GCA_030641565.1 Methylomarinum sp. | reverse complement strand
TCCATGTATAAATGATGGAAACCGATAGGCAAACTAAATACCACTAGCACGATAAAGGCCGCTCTAGCGGCTTCTTCACTAAATAAAAATGATCCTGCCTGTTTAGGAACAAAAACATAGAAAGCAGTATAAGCAGGAATCAACCAAAAATAAACGATAGGATGTAAGGTCCAGGCAAATAGTGTACGTGCCAATCCTACATCAATGGTATCTGTCCATCCCAATGACCAGGGAACAATCAGGAATAACGACTCCATGGCAACACCGGCACTGGTCCACAGCCATAATAATGCATTAGCTGTGGTAGCAAACATAACTAAGGGTACCGACTGGCCAGGATTAGCCTGTTTCCATTGGTAAAACATTACAATCATGATGCCACACCAAATCCAGGAACCCACAATCAACAAGGTTGCACCAAGATAAAATAAATAATGAGCCTGTATCGGGGGATAAAATGTATAAAGTACCGAGGCTAAACCCATCAGTAAAGGAATAGCCGCTAACACCGTACCCAATAGTGCTAACCCAAATCCGCCCCATGCCAATTGTTTATTCCAAATCGGCACATTTAAGGAGGTACTGGCGACGTAGTAACCAAACCCCATAATAAAAAAGGTCGTTAATACAAACGCCATTAACACGCCATGAGTACTTACGGAGGCGAAATAGACTGTAGGCGAATCTAACACCTCAAACAGGCCGCTACGCTCCAGCACCTGATATTCACCCATGAAACAGGCCAGTATAAAAGCAATAAATGCCACCCACATATGGCTTAAAGCAAGATTTTTTGCAGTAATGTCATTCATTATTCAGTTACTCCCGTAGAAGAAATTTGCGGTGCTATCCATTGGTCTTTTTCAACCACATCAATTTTGCTCCACATATGATCATGTCCTAATCCACAATACTCATTACACAGTACGGGGTAATCACCCGGCTTAGGGAAAGATGTTTCTATTTCAGCGACAAAACCCGGAACGATCATGGTGCTCATATTAGTCATAGGGATGTGTACACCATGTAAGACATCAATACTCACCCAACGAAAAGTTAATTTGGTTTCTGCTGGAACACTAATTTTCTTAGGGAAAAATGAATAACGACCAGCAACCATTCTGACAGTAATATTGCCATTATCATCAACCTGAACGCCTAAATTATCTTCTGCAAACTCTTCACTTAAATGCAGTGTTGCTGAATTTATGGTTTCAACATTACTTGGTGCATTAACGCTGTGAAACAAAGCATCAAACATGATGATACCTACAAAAAGGGCGCAAATAGCTAAAACTATTTGCGCCCATTTTTTTTCTAACGGATCAATATGCATTTCAGACCCCTAATTGATAATACCGCGAGGTAGAAAAACCCCGTAGTAAAGAAATAGCCAACCAACCACCATGCCTAAACTCACCGTAAGCATCAATGCCCAAGTACCTATAGGCGCACTCTCAAGTATTTTTTTACGTTCTTCTTCACTCAATTGACTCATATTCCTCTCCGAGAATTTTATTTTATTATGACACTAAAAATCCAATTACTTATTAGAAAATAAAAATAAGCTAATATACCAACAGCATGTTTAATCAGTCAAATTTCCCTTTAAAACTGTAGATGATTAAGCATGCATTCATGCCCAAACAATCGCGTTCTTAGGAACGCGCACGCAATAAATCTAGCAAGTCGAAGTTTTGTGCACGCTCGTTAGGCGATTGCCGTAAAAAAACGCCCAGTATCACTTCATGGAAAGAGAACATAAACACTGCTGTAAATATACAAAACTAATTCGCTCTTGCTCCAGGCGAACTAATGTTGTTTGAAGATGCTGATAAAGTATATTTTCAGTATGGGTTAAGAGATTCAATTCACTTTGTTCAGCACTTTCAGAAGGTTCTTGAATACACAGGTCGGCAAACTGCTGCAAAGTTTCCCTATCCATTAATATGGATTTCACCTGCGGATAATAATGTCGTAAACGAGATAAAATGGCGAAACCATGGGTATCTAAATCGCCCCAATAATACAATGTCTTATTTTGTAAGCATGTAGCGTCAACCAACAAATTAACGGCATAGCCTAAGCCAAAAATTACGATGGCTTCTGGATAATTAGGAAAAGCCAAACCATTTACTTTATTTTCTACAATAAATACGGTTTTAACAGCTACATTCAGCTGCTTAAACTCACTTACTGTTAAAGTTAAATCTGATAATCCATGAATAGCAAGCTTAGCATCTAAAATACGTAAACGAATTAATGGTTGGTCATATCGTAAACCATATCGACGTTCAAAACCATTGTTTTTTAAACCACTAATATCTGCCTTATAACTAGATTCAGCTAGAGTTTGTGTCAATAACTCACTCAAAATACTTTTGTGTTGCTCAATAAATTTACTATCAACCCCTTCAATATCTAATTGGCGAATATAGCAATCAGGCTGCGGATGTCTTTCAAAATAACAACACACTTTGAGTAATCGCGGCCAAACTTCTGCATACTGTATAACTTTAAATGGATAGCGAATTAACCAGTCTAATAGCAAAGCATCTTGTTGCAGGCTTTGCTCAGTGTTCGCTTTAAATTGTATAAATTCAGCCGTTCTCGCTAAATAGTTTAAAAAAATGGCTTCAGTTTTAAAGATGATGACACTGGGAATGTTTTGCTCGCCTAATTGCCTATGACTAATGGCCTTATCGCTTATTAAATAACCGTGTTTTTTACTGTCTTGACGTAAGGCATAGATAGCATCTTGCACCTCACTAAAATCAGACAATAATGCCTTGGCCGATATACTTTTTAGCGGGATTTCCAGAGGAAAGCATATGCTTTTTTGTAAC
>DAOWHF010000151.1:0-11308 GCA_030641565.1 Methylomarinum sp. | reverse complement strand
ATGGAAGATATATTTATTAGTCTGACCTCTAAAAAAGACCAAAACACTGAGGATTTACAATGATTTTAGACATCGCCTCCAGAGAACTGAAAACGCTGTTTTTATCACCCTTAGCCTGGTCAATATTAGCCGTTTTACAGTTTATTCTTGCCTACCTGTTTTTAACCCAAATTGAGACATTCGCCTCCTTTCAGGCACAATTAGCCAATATTGATAATGCGCCCGGGCTAACTGACATTATCGTCTTACCTTTATTTAGTAACGCCGCCATTATCTTATTATTAGTGACCCCATTACTAACCATGCGTTTAGTCAGCGAAGAAAGACGTAACAAAACTTTGGCTCTATTACTATCAGCTCCTGTAACCACTCGCGAAATTATTTTTGGTAAATATCTGGGTATTTTAGGCATGTTGATGCTGATCGTATTGCTCATTTGCCTTATGCCATTATCCCTATTGTTAGGTGGTGAACTCGATCTTGGCAAATTTGCCTGCAACATCCTAGCCTTGTCATTACTGGTTGCCGCTTTCTCATCATTAGGGCTTTATATGTCCTGCATTGCTAGCCACCCAACCATTGCTGCCATTGCAAGTTTTGGCCTACTATTGCTGCTGTGGATACTTGACTGGTCAGCCGGAGCAAAGGGAGATAGTAGTGATCTATTTCATTATTTATCAATACTTAAACATTTCCAAACTATTCAAAGCGGTCTACTCAACACACTTGATCTCAGTTATTTTCTACTATTTATCAGCACATTCCTGATTCTAAGTATGCGTAGATTAGAAAGCGATAGGCTACAAAAATGAAAATAACCCAACATATTCACCAACGACTCCGCTTAAAAAATGGGATTATTACTTTTATAATCCTCTCGCTATTAATCGCTATGGCTTGGCTTAGCCACACTTATACAGCGCAAATAGACTTAACCAGTAACGCTAGCAACACACTGTCTGAAGCATCGCAAAAAGTGTTATCAACGTTACCTGACCCTATCAGCATTACGGCTTATATTAAACAACCGACATTACAAAAACAGGTTACTCAATTAGTTGATCAGTATCGTCGATTTAAACAAACCATCGAGCTTGATTTTGTCGATCCAACCAGCGTCCCAGAAAAAGCCAGAGAACTTAATATAGGACCACAAGGGGCTATTATTGTTGACTATCAGGGGCGTACTGAGAAAATTACCTTTTTAGATGAATCTACCTTATCAAACGCTTTATTACAGCTAGCAAACACCAATAAACGCTGGGTTACCTTTTTAAGCGGACACGGTGAACGCTCCCCCGCAGGCAAAGCCAATTTTGATTGGGGCTTATTTGGCAATGAACTAGCCAAACATAAAATAAAAGCACAAACCATCAATTTAGCTCAATTCTCCACCATCCCTGATAACTCATCATTATTGGTATTAGCGTCTCCTGCCGTGCCTTTATTAGAAGCAGAGATCAATATAATCACTGATTATATTGATCAGGGTGGTAATTTACTATTATTGACTGACCCCGGTCATCCGCATTTAACTGTTATTGAAGAACAACTCGGCATTCATAAATTTCCAGGCACCATCGTTGATAGTAGCTCGGGACTTTATGGTATTGATGACCCGACGTTTGTATTAGTCAGTGAATATAGTCGTCACCCCATCACCCGAAACTTTAGCAGCATTAGTGTATTTCCGATAGCAGCGGCCCTGGAGAGTGATGAAGAAAGCGATTTTAATACCGAAGCCATTCTAACCAGTGTATTACGCTCATGGACAGAAACCGGCGAAATATCAGGAAATATACGTTTTGATACCGATACAGAAGAACGCGAAGGCCCTTTAACCCTTGCTTACGCATTAACTCGAGATTTTACCGATAAAAAACAACAGCGCATTATTGTCATCGGTGATGGTGATTTTTTATCCAATGCTTTTCTAGGTAACGTAGGAAACTCTGAGCTAGGTTTCCGCCTGATCAACTGGTTAACTCATGACGATCAGTTTATCGAAATACCCACTAAAATTGCGCCTGGGAAAACGCTACAATTAACCACAACATCTATTGCAATCATTGGCAGCTGGTTTCTTCTAGGTTTACCCTTACTATTAATTATCACAGGCTTTATGATTTGGCGTAGACGTAGGCGTCGATAAAAATACAGATCCTAAATATATCGTCTATTGCAATATTGTTGGGCACGCTAAAGGCTTTGCCCAACCTACAATCTTTCTAATTATCAAATGCCTGAATTACCCGAAGTTGAAACAACCTGCCGTGGCATACGCCCTCACATCGAAGGAAAAACCATTGCTGATGTCATTATTCGACAAGCGCAATTACGTTGGCCTATACCCGCTGAACTGCCAGAATTACTGCATAAATCCGTTATCAAAAGCGTTAAACGCCGCGCCAAATATGTGTTGTTAGAAACCAGCCATGCGGAAACAGTGATTTTACATTTAGGCATGTCTGGCAGTTTGCGTATCGTTAATACCGAGCAAGCAGCGGGCAAGCACGATCATGTGGATTTTGTATTTACTGATAATACTGTATTACGTTTTAATGATACACGTCGGTTTGGCTGCATTTTATGTACGTCAGAACCAATTCAACAACACAAACTCATTAATCAACTCGGCCCAGAACCCTTATCCGAGCTATTTACAGGTGACCATCTGAAGCATTTAGCTAAAAATCGAAAGGCAACGGTAAAGTCTTTTATTATGGATGGACATAATGTAGTCGGTGTAGGCAACATCTATGCCAGCGAAGCACTCTTTATGGCGGGTATTCACCCAACAATACAGGCGGGTAAAGTTTCTTTAAAACGCTATCAAAAATTAGCTGATTGCATAAAAGTCGTATTACAACAAGCGATAGAACAAGGTGGAACCACCTTGCGTGATTTTGTAAATGAACAGGGAAAACCCGGGTATTTCCAGCAATTATTAACAGTTTATGGCCGTGCTAATGAAGCTTGTATCCACTGCTCAACACCCATACAACAATTAAAAATTGCCCAACGCGCCAGTTATTTTTGTCCAGCCTGTCAAAAATAACTGGCCTTAGCCATCATCCTGTTAATATCTGGATGTGACTCAGAGATTCAAAAGAGCCTATCATAACCCTTTAGCCGAACAGCTAAAGGGTTATGATGAGTATGTTATACCAATCACAATAAATTTTTATTTTAACATCCTCATCCTAGCCTTCTCGGCAATAGCTCCTCGACAACAGCTCCTGCGTTGTTCTACTACAAGCCATCCCTGGCTTTATGCATTGCTCTCTTGAATAACAAACAAAGAATAGTTCACACAAAGGCACTGAGACACGAAGAAGAGAGGTGCTTTCCTCTGTGTCTCAGTGCCTTTGTGTGAGAATAAAACAAAAACCATAATCAACTAATTTTTGTTACTTAATGATTGGTGGTCGTGGAACGACCTGATTCGCTACTTACCAACATCCATGTCGGCATCCAGCAGGAGAAGGAATAACAAACGAACTTATTGGGATTGGTATTACCCCTGATTTTGTAAATATTTATAGACAGCAATACCTACCACAACCAACACCACAACTATCCAGCCCAAAATATCCATATACTGGCGTAACTTAGACTCTAATTTTTCGCCACCTGCCGCTATTAACATAGCCACTAGAAAAAAACGCATGCCCCGCCCGACTAACGAAGCTAATACAAAAGGCAAGAAAAACATCTGTAATGCACCGGCAGCAATGGTAAATACCTTGTAGGGTATGGGAGAGAATCCAGCAATAAAAATCGCCCAAAAACCCCAATCTTTAAACCAGTTCTCTGCCAGCAAGTATTTATCCCAATAATGCGTGCCTTGTAGCCAAGGCGAGATAGAATCAAACATGAAAAAGCCAATACTGTAGCCTAACATACCACCCAATACTGAGAAGACTGTTGTCAGTAAAGCAAAACGGAATGCTTTTTCTGGTTGAGCCAATGCCATAGGCGCCAACATAACATCTGGCGGTATGGGGAAAAACGAGGATTCGGCGAAACTTAATGCACTCAAATACTTCACCGCATTTCGGTGTCTTGCCCATCCTAGAGCTTTATCATACATTTTTTTAAACATTCACTTTTCCTGATAAAAAAGGCACAAAACTAACAGACTCTAAAATTTCATCATCATAGCCACTCTCTGTTCGAGTAATTTTATGTAATGCTTGATTATTGACCCCACCCACTGGAATTAACATCACACCCCCTATGCTCATTTGCTCTAATAATGCATCAGGAATTTCATCTGGAGCAGCCGCAACCAGTATGCCATCATAAGGGGCATTATCAGCCCATCCCCAGCCGCCATCATTATGTTGAAAACTAATGTTTTTAAGCTTTAAATCCCATAAATGATCTTTGGCTTTTTTAAGTAATGGCGCAATCCGCTCGACAGAATAAACTTTATCAACCAAGCGTGAAATAATTGCCGTTTGATAACCACAACCTGTACCTATCTCCAATACATTGGATAACTCACCATCTTCCAACAATATTTCTATCATTTTAGCGACGATATAAGGCTGGGAGATAGTCTGGTTATAACCTATAGGTAAAGACGTGTCTTCATAGGAGCGGCTCGCCAATGCCTCATCGACAAATATATGCCTTGGTGTATCAGCCATTACACTTAGCACCTTCAGGTTACTTATCCCTTGATCTTTTAAACGATTCACCATTCTGTCGCGAGTTCTTTGCGATGTCATGCCTATTCCTTGCATCCTTTGACTCACGTCTCATCCCTCTGTGTTAACCACTGTTCAATGTCATTCATTCGGTCATATCGTGTTAAATCTAGTTGTAATGGTGTAACAGAAACATAACCCATCTTAATCGCATAAAAATCTGTTCCAGGCCCTGCATCCTGCTCACTACCTGGAGGCCCTACCCAATAAATCTCTCGTCCCCTTGGGTCGGAGGATTTAATCACCGGTTCAGCTTTGTGTCTTTGCCCTAAGCGTGTTGATTGATAGCCTTTTAAGTCAGAAACAGCCACATCAGGCACATTTACATTTAACAAGGTATCTTTAGGTAGTGGATTTTTTACAATATTTTTTAATAAAACAGATGCTACATGTGCAGCAGTTTCAAAGTGCTGAGGATTACTCCCTGTTAATGAAATAGCAACCGCAGGCAAACCTAAAAACCGCCCTTCTGTCGCCGCCGCCACCGTACCTGAATACAGCACATCATCCCCTAAATTTGCGCCATGATTAATGCCCGCAAACACCATATCTGGTTCTTTTTCTAACAGTCCTGTAACAGCCAAATGCACACAGTCTGTCGGTGTACCATCGACACGGATAAAACCATTTTCAGAGTGTTGCGCTCTTAATGGCATTTCCAGCGTTAATGAATTACTGGCTGCACTACGATTTTTATCCGGTGCGACAACGGATATATCAGCATATTTAGCCAAGTATTCTGCCAAAATGCACAGTCCAGTTGCCAAATACCCATCATCATTACTTAATAGAATGTGCATATAAAACCTAAAAACCTCATTTGAACGTTAGTAATCATGTCTTAATCATATGTTGACTAATAGCCTCAGCTAAATCCATACACAATTTAGATTTTTAAGTCAAAACGCTATAAAATCAAACATCTTAGCAAAAAATACAAACCGCATTCAGTTATCGTGACAAAAAAAACACTTTCAGCAGAAGATTCTGCTTTATTCAGACAATCTATCGGCAAAGTTAAAGCCATTGAAAGCGATACAGTAACATTAACATCGCATAACAAACCCAAGCCTTACCCTCAAGAGAAACCGTTAGTAATCCAAAGCAGTTTTGAAAATACCTTGGATAACGGTATTGAAAAACTGTTTCAAGAAGACAGCCTTAGCTTTCTTGCTCCCGGTTTACAAAAAAATGTCTTAAAAAAACTGCGTAAAGGTTTTTTTGGCCTTGATGCTTCAATTGATTTACATGGTTTGACCAGTCAAGAAGCCAAACATCAATTATCGCGTTTTTTACATTTTAGTGTGGAAGATGGTAACCGTTGCGTGCATATCGTTCACGGTAAAGGTTATCGCTCATCCAATAATCAACCAGTATTAAAAAATGATATTAATGTCTGGTTGCGTCAACACAAAGATGTACAAGCCTTCTGCTCCACCCCACCTAAATCGGGCGGTACAGGTGCGGTATTTGTGTTATTAAAATTGTCCGAAAAATATGACAATGAGGAAGACACCGAGTACTAAGCGATAATAGACAAAGGGAATCATCCCTACCTTACTCAGTAACTTTAAAAACCAACCAATGGAAAGATAAGCCACAACAGCCGATACCAACACACCAATAAAAATCATATCCCACATCACTGGATCGGTACTTTTATAAAGCTCTAAAGCTTTTACCATCCCCGCTAAAGCGATAACAGGTATCGACAATAAAAAAGAAAAACGAGCCGCATGCTTACGTTTTAAGCCTGTCATTAATCCCGCTGTAATAGTAATCCCTGAGCGTGAAGTACCCGGAATAAGAGCAATAGCCTGAAACAAGCCAATGATCACTGCATCAAGCAAGGTAATAGTAGAACGTTGCTCTTTTGCCTGTTTTTCTGCTAACCAAAGTAACAAAGCAAATAAAATAGTTGCTCCAGCAATAATCAGAGGCGACCTTAGAACTGTTTCCACCACATGAGGTAATGTGATTCCCACTAAGCCAACAGGTATAGAGCCTAAAATCACATACCATCCGAGTTTAGCCTCCTCGTTCATACCCTTCCCTACAATTGAACCGACCCAAGCTCTAATAATCCATATCAAATCTTTACGATAAAATACCACCACAGCAGTTAATGTCCCGACATGAACCGCCACATCAAATGCTAAACCTTGATCTTCCCAGCCCACCAAGACAGGCAATAAAATCAAATGAGCTGAGCTGGAAATGGGTAAAAACTCGGTTAAGCCTTGTAACAAAGCAAGAGCAATCGCTTGGATAATATCCATATTGTATTTGTACTGTAAAGAGGAATAAAAAAAGGGGGAAGATAACTATAAAAATAATGCTTATTCTACCTTACCGTCTATTTGTTTGGTAACAAGAATTGAATAACATTCATGACCTTAGCAAAGGTTATTTATACACAAGATACTTTTACAGTTGTAAATACTTATCTCTAAGTCATTGATTCTTTAAAAACCACACAACAAAAACATAAGCTATTGATTATAAACAAAAACACTACTTGACCAAAAAAACTACAATTTAACATCACACCACGAAACAACTATTACCCAGGCAGTTACCAATTAATTACTAACAGAGTTATCCACAGACTTTGTGGACAAGCTCAATAAGTACTTATTTTACTGATGCAGTATGGGACATCGCCCCTTCAAACAACAAAAACGTCCCTTCAGCATACCTAGATTTTATTACCTGCTCTTGATCTATAATTTTTATAGTAACACCTGGAAATGCTTCTTTTTGAGCAATTATTTTACCTAATCGTGTTTTTTCCAAAAAAGCTTCCATGTTATCTTTTTGCACAATCAAATCATTTGTTATGGTCTTAATCTCTTCTGTTTCTTTTTTTGTTTCTTCTAATGTTTTCTTTGCTTCTTCAGTCCGTTTTTTTGATAAACCGACCATTAACCCCAACATACTTACCAGTAATTCATTATTTGCGACGATTTCTTTTTTTAATTTTTCATACTGTTCTAACAAACCAGCAGCACAAGAAATCTCAACATGTGTTGCTGCACAACCAGACGATCCGAGTACTTCTGCCCTGATAATTGAACCAGCCAACACATGTCCACCTACGATACCGCTTTTATCCTGCTGTCGATTTCCGACAATAACTTGATGTCCTGCCTTTACTTCGCAATTAGAAAGTCGAGATTTAACTAATACATCACCATTCACATTAACCTCAACACTCTCCAAAAAGCCTACTGACAAATTACCTTTACAGTTTATTTGCATACCACCTTCTGTTAGCAATGTTTCAGCCCGCCCTATTGCCCCTAATTTAATATCCACATTCCCACCAGCATCAATACAGGCATTCTCCACCGTACCAAAAATTTGCACATCGCCTGAGACCTTAATCTTCGTTCCTGAAGCAACATCACCTTTAACGACCAAAGAACCATCGTAATCAATATGCCCGGTATGTACATTAACGTTTTTTACGACGTGAAGATTATCAACATTAACCCCTTTATCCACAATAATAGGCTGCCCCTTTATAGCAGAAATCAACAGATCAGGATCAGAAGAACTTATCATGGCACCTTTACATTTTTTAAAGTTAAGCGCCTTACCAATTCTTGCCGGTAATTCCTGACCAGTGACACTTCTTCCATTTTTTGACTTTGTAGGAGGATACTTCCTCATCAACTGACTGCCTTCTTCGATACTTAAGATTTCCCCCAGATCATAATAATCCAGAGAACCGTCATCACGCTGATTAGGTTTACGATCAGTAATATCGCCTAACAAACATTCAAATTGCGTATCCAATCCATGTTCCGGCTTTTTGCCTTTAGCAACAACAACTTCAACCATCTCGCCAGGTTCGACGATTCGAGACTTTCTAATCAGACCAACAATCCTTTTTTTATTGACCAACTGAAAATCAATCTCCTTATCCTTTAAAGCATCAATAACTGCCTCAGTATTGGCGACCTGTCCACCTTTGGCTGCTGTTATTCGTAAACTAGCAGACAGCGTATCACTTGATACAACTGCTTCAATCTTGGCATCAACTTTTTGCCCCACCATCACCCTTCCGGGCTGATTAGTTTCTATTAGTTCCGCTATTTTTTTCTGCGTTGGCTGTGCAACACTCAACCCTGAGTATCCCTGCTGTACTAACTGCTCTTGAAGCCATGTCTCAGAATATTTCAATCCCTCTTCAGCTGAAACAATAACAGCATATACCGTTGCCCCATCATCATCTGTTTCAAATCTCAGCTGTTTAAAATCCATATCACTAGACATTTATTAAATCCACATACGTTAATTCTAATTATCTATTTAACTATAGCGATCATTCTCATTATTTCTATAGTACAAATTGCTTATCCATTATTTTATAACAGCTGCAATCACTGAAATCTCAACCAACAACTCAGACCTGGCAAGACTAGCCTCTACACAAGCACGAGCTGGAGAAGCCCCTTCTATAACCCATGCATCCCAAACTGCATTCATTTCAGCAAAGTATTTCATATCTTTAAGGTAAATCGTGGCTGACAAGATATGCTCACGATCGCTACCTGCTTGCAGCAACAAATCATCAACTTTATCCAGCATACTCAATGTTTGCTCTTCAATATCGGCATCAGAATCCTTAGCAACTTGGCCACATAGATAAATAGTATCGTTATGAATAACAATTTTGCTCATGCGACGGCGTTCTGTGCCCAATCGGGTAATAGTCATACTTTGTTCCTGTAATTAATTAAAACGGCTGATATGAAATGGCTCTATAGGCAAATCAGATTGTCCATCAACAATCAGTTCTGCCATGATACGACCGATAACTGGTGACAACTGAAAGCCATGAGCAGAAAAGCCAAAGGCATGGTAGGCATTATCGTGTGTTTGCGAGACACTGATGACAGGAATGTTATCTGGCATAAATGATTCAATGCCAGCCCATGCTCGGACAACACGAACATCTTTTAATTGAGGGAAAAAACTAACCACCGTATTGGCACTTTCTGCCAGTTTAAGCCAATCTAATTCTGTCTTTTCCCTTGCAAAGTCCAGTTTAGCCACCAATGCTCCACCAATAATTAATGTGCCATTTTGCATTTGTTTAAAGGACAGTTTACGACTTGCAGCACCCATGACTGGGTCAACAAAATGCGGCAGGCGTTCAGTGACCATCAGCATCAATGCTTTTGGCGTTAAAGGAACCGGTTCATCAAGTAAAGTGGCGATCTTATTAGCCCATGCCCCCGCACAATTCACCAGAATGGAGCTGTTAAATGTCCCTTGTGAAGTCCGAACCTGCCAGGTATCGTCATCCTTTTGTAGATTATAAACCTCGGTCGAGGAATAGTATTTAACACCTAAGGACTCAGCTTTACGACGAAAAGCCGTTAACGCATGATAAGGTCGTGCATAGCCATCTTCACGACTAATTAATGCACCGATACAATGTGGTGAAATTGCAGGAACCATTTGATAAAGCTCTTTCTTGCCTATCATTTCTTCATGTTGATAGCCTAATGAGCGTACTAATGCGGCTCGTTGTTCCAGCTTTTCCATATCCGCTTTATTTTCCGCAACACGAATCTGTCCTGGAAAACGCGCGTCACAATCAGAATCAAGCAGTGATTCAATATCGTGCCACATCTTTGCCGCTTCCACAGATAACGGAATCTCGACGGGATCACGATTGAGTAGTCGTAAACCACCGGCATTAACACCTGAGGAATGACGCCCGGGACTGTCCTTTTCCAGCACGATACAACGACAACCTCGCATAGCTAACTGCATTGCGATAGATGAGCCCATTAAGCCACCGCCAACAATCAATACTTCCGTATTCATTTAGCATCCTCCTTATGTAAAGCCGCCAACTGCTCTAAAGTCAAAGGCGTAACAGGAGGTCGTCCACGGAAACATCCCACTTGCTCTATTGCTTTTCCGCTGGCATCAGCAACTATATGTGCGACTGCGTTGCTACACTGTCTACCCTGACAGGGCCCCATACCGCAACGGGTAAAAAACTTAACCTGATTGCTATTATCATGGCCGTTTTCAACCGCTTCCCTGATCTGTCCGGCGGTAATTTCTTCGCAGCGACAAACGATAGTGTCATTGTTGGCGGTTGCCAACAAGCTTTTAGGGATTTGGTAATAGGCTTCCAAAAAAGGTCTAATATGACGTTCGTCTCGCATCCATTTTCGATCATTCACCGCCTGCTTATCCCTTTCAACCTTACTAATAATACCCAGTGCAAAAAGCGCTTCCAGACCAGCCAGGCGTCCAGCATGTTCAGCCGAACGGGCACCATGAATGCCTGCGCCATCGCCAGCAACCAGTATGCCTTCGATATCAGTATTGCCCCATTCATCATGCTCTGGTCGCCAGCATTGTTGGTTTTTATCCCACTGATGCTTGCATCCAGCGGATTGAGTCAAAGCGACATGTGGAATAACGCCAAAATGAGTCAACAACAACTCTGTTTCAATAGTCTTTTCCTTTCCGGAATGCTTAAACCTTACACATTGCAATTGCTCCTCACCTTCAGCACGTAGATCACTGACAGCAAATAACATGGGAATACCCGCACGTTT
>DAOWHF010000366.1:0-6657 GCA_030641565.1 Methylomarinum sp. | reverse complement strand
TTGAATAAATAGCACGTAGCTTGGAAAATCGGGTATCGCATTTCGATACCCAATTTCAGCAATACAGTAATAATGCCAAATTATGCTGCCCGCTCATCCAATCGGCAACACAGACGCTTCTTTGACATAGAATTATTTTAACGCGTCAAAGAGTTATATTGATTAAGCGGTTAATATTTCCTGAACTTCACCTTCAACAGCAAGAAAAACCACACTCGCCAACTGACTAAAGATGCCGTGCTCAACTACCCCTGGCATAGCATTTAAAATGGAGTCTATTTGCTTGCTATCCAGTTCTAAATCAAAAAACATATCCAGTACCAAACTGCCATAAGAGCTCACAGCCAAGCCATTGCCATTACTATTTTTACGTAGTGCGCCTCGCCCACCAAGCTCCATAAGTCTTTGCCTAACCATTTGCCAGGCAAACGGCATCACCTCAACCGGAATGGGAAATCGTTCACCAATGCGGTCTACCATTTTGCTTTGGTCCACCAATACAATAAATTGGTCACTGGCTCTGGCCAAAATTTTTTCCCTTACCAAATCAGCACCCTGACCCTTTAACAAAGTGTTATCAGGTGCCACCTCGTCTGCCCCATCAACATATAAGTCCAAACGTGTCAGATGTTCCATTGCCACTAGTGGCAGTCCTGCTTGCTGTGCTTTAAGCATGCTGACAACAGAACTGGCTGCGGTGGTGATTTGTAAGCCTTCTTCATTCCTGCGACGTACCAGTTCTTCTATAAAATAATCAGCTGTCGATCCAGTCCCTAAACCTACTAGCATGCCATCTTTAACCAACTTAGCGGCATGTTTTGCTACACGTTCTTTATCATTCATACTGACTCCAGAATAAATAAGGGCAAGTCTTGCAACTTGCTCACTAGAAAAATGCGCGTAGATCAGAAAAGCAACAGCGCATCTCGACATCCATCATTAGAAGGTTCTTGTTTCTGTCCTTCAAATATCTTATGACTCTATTTTTAATACTTTATTAACCGCTCTAATCAATTTTTCCTGCTCTACTGGTTTTTGAATCCAACCATTAGCACCAGAATTTTTTGCTTTTTGTTTTTTGTAGTCAGCTGATTCAGTAGTCATAATCAGAATAGGGACATTTTTGTAGTTTTCCAGCCTCCGTAGGTTGGTCGCTAAACTCATACCCCCCATATTAGGCATGTTAAGATCAGAAATAACCAAGTCAGCTGTTCTTTCTCTGGCGAACTTCATTGCTTCAACACCATCTTCCATTAAAGCAACTTTGTGACCTTCTGCCTCTAATACGATTTTCATCATTGTTCTAATCGCTTTTGAATCATCAACTGCCAGTATTCTAGCCATTGAACTTTCCTCCATATTTAGGACAACTTTTAGTTAACAAAATAATATCTATCATCTGCTATAGCCATAGATGACTGAATATTTCATTGGCATGTAAAATTCCAAGTATATAGCTACAGCAAGCAATTACAAGTTAATAAATATTTATAAGTAGGGTATACCCGAAGCGTGAAAAAGTAAGGGTATTTACCCATACTCACTTCCTGTAAGTGCTTTAGGTTTGGCCATGATAGATACACTTTTGTGAGTTAGTTTATCCCTCTTACTTAACAGAGCACGCGACGATGGCTGTGCTGCCTACATAACGCTACATATGTTATTGATTTCTGAGAAAATATCTATTAAGAAATGCAATACAAGAAACTCAAACAGAGAAAATTTTGGATGAGGGGAATTTAAATTTGATTTTAAACTTTAAGTGAAAACTTGCTTTAAACATATCGCCCCTTCATCAAGAGAGAGCTTAAGTCAGCAGTTTTGGCAAGAGGGACTTGCTAGAACAATTGCTGACTAAGTCTTAGAATGTCGGTATGGTTTATTTAATGAACGCTAGGAACGCACAAAAAATATCGTAGATGCTTTTGCTATAGATAACAAAGTTTGTGGGCTTTATTTTTTGGCTCAAGCCATAACGTTTAAATTACCGCCAATCGCACCCATTTGTTGAGGCTGAGGCACTGAATTTATTAGCTGCATTTTAGTGGAGCCTTCAGTTTTGGTTTTAATATTGTCTAATTTCTGAGTTGCAACTTCAACAGCCATTTTAGATTGTTGAGATGAAACGCTACCACGTGTCGCAGTGTCAATGTTCATGTCAGTAACTCCTCTTTTTTTCGAGTTTATAGAATAACGTAACATTTTGATTTTTAAGAGTGCACAGCTCACAGAAAATACATTTCCCCTTAAAAACCAGACTCTCTAATAAGGACTGCCATAACACGCTTCCACAAAAAACCGGCATAGCTTTCAGCTGGTGCATCTATCATCACATTGCCACGTATAGCTCTGTTAATCATTACATCTTGCGTGTCAGCCTGTAACCAAACACGATAAACCGAAGTTTCTGGCACTAAGTCATCGCGCTTATACCCTTTTACAGGCACACTACCTGAATAAATAGAGGCATACTCAGGAGCAATCTGATTACTTGAGGCATTATCTATTCTTATGATTTTACATTTAATACTGGGCCAATCTAATTGCTCCGGATAAAAAATAGCCTGCTGACTACTTAATACCTGCCCCAAATGCACCTCATTAACCAATGCCTCTATTTTATAAGCATTATCTTGCGCCAACGTTAATATGGCCTCATCCTGTGCAATCCATTCCCCTACATTTAATTGATCATTTATATCCAGAATCACACCTTCAAAAGGGGCTTTGAATAGTAACTTCTCACGTTCATTAAGCAGACTTTTATACTCACTCAAGGCGCTATCCAGCTCACTTAAAACGATACGTCTGCGATTAATCAAGCGCTTATCCTGACCATAAAATGATAACTGCCAGCGCAATAACTCAACCTGAATCTGGCTCTGGCTAATACGCGAATCTAAATCGGAAGAATCAAACTGAATTAATGTTTGCCCTGCACTCACATGATCCCCTCGACTAACCAGCACTTGCCTTAATTGTCCGGGCAATGGCATATACATATCCATATATTTAGCCGCTTTTAAAACGGCAGGCGCTTCAACTCGTGACTGCCAGGGAATAAAGCAGATAAGCAATAGCAAAACGCTTGCTATCGCAGTTAATAGACTATTTTTATTCCAGGATATAGCCTCTCGATTAGCCAGCCAATGCTTAATTTCTTTAATAACAGGCAACGCAATAAACCAGATGATTTCAATCATCATTAAAATCACGCCCAAGGCTTTAAAGAAAAAATGATAGACCAATAAAGCAATCCCTAAAAACAATAGAAAGCGATAAACCCAGGTTCCCCAGGCATAGGCGACTAAAATACGGTGTAATCGTGTGGGCAATTGCTCTGGCAGTGTTTCCTGCATGGCAAATAAAGCGCGTCGCAATTGCCATTTAGCCAGATTAAACGCCCTCTGTTGCAAATTTTCTACTCCTAAAAAATCAGATAATAAATAATAGCCATCAAAACGCATAAAGGGATTTAGATTAATTAACAACGTCATAATCCAGGTTGTGCTTGCCATTAAAAACACAGCACTACGCAAAGCCCCATCAGGCAAAAAATGCCATAAACTGGTACAAATAATAGCTAATGCCAGTTCCACTGCAATACCAGCAATCGCAATCCCCAGGCGTTGCCGCCTGGAAGTTAATTTCCAGGCATCACTGGTATCGGTATACAGCACCGGAAACATCACCAAAAATGCCACCCCCATCGTAGCCACCCTACAACCATAACGGTGTGCGGTATAGGCATGGCCCAGTTCATGTAAAATTTTGGCTAAAGACAGGGCAAAACCATAAAAGACCATGCCCTCTAAACTAAAAAAATGCAGAAAGGTTTGGCTAAACAGCTCCCAGCGATCAATCAACACATACAAATTAATAACCAGCACGGCCATTAACAGATACAGAATGACAGGCTGATATAAACAACGAATATAAGGATAGGTTTGCTTTAATAAACGATCAGGGCGTAACAATGGCAGTTTAAAAAACAAATAATGATGTACCAGCCAGCTAAACCAGTGCTGTTTTGCGGCATTAGCCTGTTTAAGCAAATGCTGGGTAGCCTCTGCACCCTGCATCTGCAATAAGTTATGGCTAAATAAAAACTGATACAGCTCTGTTACATCCTCTTCAGTCACAGACAACTGATCCAGCTGCTGTATTTTCTCCACAACTGCGGCGGCTGTCCCCTGCGTCCAGGCCATTAGAATTTCACATTCTATTTGACCAATTCGGTAATATCGCTGATTAGCCGGATCATACAAAGACCAGGTGGGAGAACCATCAAAATTACTGGGTCCTGCAACTAAATCTAACTCCTGCCTTAACGGCGGCAGCTCAATTACATCCCCAGCCATTGCCTAAGCACTGTCAGCGGTTTTCTTAACAAATAATAAATTAAAGGAACACTGTCACCATAGACTTTAGCCGTTCCTTTTAAACCAATTCGGGGTAACTGCCCTGCACCTTTAAAGCTTGCCTTTAAACGATAAGCCAACAGTTCATCTGCTGTAACCTGAGCCTGATACGCCGCATAATATAATGTTGCTTCTATCGGATTAATCGGGTCAATATTTAAAAACAATAACACCTTAGCACCGTTATGCAGATTTATTGCATCGGTAATCGGTAATTGAACTTCAAGCTCAACATCATCAGGGTCGGCGACCATTAAAATACGCTCGCCCAATTTAACCGGACGACCTATCCAGTCATTAACGTCAGAGAAAATTGCCACGCCACTATGCGGCGCTTTAATTTCCACTCGGCTCAACCAGTCTTCCATATTTTTAACTTCTGCCTGATGCTGTTCAATCCGGCTTTTTAAAATATTAACCTGTGATTTACTCTCTTGATCAAACATAGCCTGTTGAGCCGTTTTACGATATTCCGCTTCGGCCACCGCCAACTCTTTGCGGCTAATACTCAGTTTATTATTAAGCGTGTTTTTGTCCAGATTGAGTAGAGGCTGGCCCTTTATCACCGGATCATTAGGTTGAATAAAGAAACGATCAACCACGCCATCAATAGCCGCCCTAAGCATGGTCGGGTGTGCAGGAATAACACTAGCAGGTGCCAATGCCGTTTGTCGCACAGGAATAAGCAAAACACACAGCAAAACCGACAAGCTAATTAAGAGCCTTTTTTTACTATACCAGTCTTGCCGCCAGAAAGAGGCTCGGGGTGCTAACGCTTGCCATGCATGACTAAAAGAATCAGCCACATGCTGCATTAAATACAACTCACTTTCAGTCCACGCAGTCGCCCTGGCCAATAACAAGCCAACGGGAGCAGCACCTGCAAATGAGGAAAAAGGTATCCATAAGGCATGATCAGGTAACCATTGCCCCCAGTCCGTTGCCTCTTCTTCCTTAACATCATTCGCGGAAATTTCTGTCACTGTACTGGCATGTGACTGGCTCAGCTGCTGGCACACTCTTTTTAGCCAAAAAACATAAGGCACGTTAGTATCAACCACTGCCAGGCCAGAAACACAAAACACCTCGGCATTATCCATACGCCACAAGGCCGCTTGCCGATAATTAAGCAAATATCGACTATCATTGACTAAAATATAAGCCAGCTCTTCGATAGTTTCAGCATGCCTAAAACTTTTTTCCAGCTGTAATAAACGGCTGATAACATCAAGTTGTGATGATTGATTATCACTCATTTGGCTGTTGCAATGCCTTAAAAAGGGCTCGACCACTCATGCCGGATAAAAGGTCATCAAATTGACCGTCAATCACCGCTATCACTTTTATAGACTGACTTACTGCATCAATACGCGCACCAATTTTCACCACTTTAGCCGGATATTCTTTTTGATTCTCTTCCAAATAAACCTTGAATAATATGCCTGGTTTTATCCAGCTTAACCAGTTAGAAGGCACCAACAATGTAAGCTCCAATTGACTATCATCTAAAATATCCAATAATGGCTCGCCAGCCTTTACATACTGATAAGGATTAACCACTCGCTCAGCAACCCGCCCAGAAAATGGGGCGATAATCTTGCATTTTTGCAGAACAGCCCTCACTAACGAAATATCCGCTTTTGCTTTAGCAACCTCTGCAGCCGCCATCTCAAACTCTAAAGGACTTATCGAATTTAATTTAACTAACCGCTTATTAACGGCATACGTCTTTTCCGCAGCCTGAACCACTGCCTGAGCCTTTTTTAACTGAGCGTATTGTTCCGCACAATTAAACGCCACTAAAAGATCACCTTTTTTAAAACGATCCCCTTCCTGCACCGATAACTTGGTTATCTTAGCCGCCATTTCACTGGATAAAACGGTTGTATGCCTGGCATTTAATTGCGCTCTTATATCAGGAGCCTGTGAAAATTCGGTTAGGGCATCTGCATAAGAAATTGCACAGAAAGCACAGCTAAATATAAGCAAAATAGCTTGCATTTTAAGAAGATTAAATTTTATTACTATCAAGATATAACTCATCCATTTTTTATTTTTTTAAATTCATCATTCCATTAAACCAAATGTAGCCTTGGTGCAGCAAAGTGAAATCAAGATCTTGAGGGGAAACCCTTGATTTCATTCCGTTACATCAAAGCTACAAAAACATAGCTTGATAAATAAAGACGCTAAGAACTTTCCCCTTTGGTCTCAGATGATTTAGCCTGCAAATCAG
>DAOWHF010000262.1:0-6762 GCA_030641565.1 Methylomarinum sp. | reverse complement strand
TATATCCAGGTACATACTCGTTTATCTGAGACTGCGGTAGATGATTTTTTTGGCGATGCTTTTTCAGAGGCTTATGAGAAGCAGATGAAACAATTAAAAAAATAATGTTATTGCTCTTGGCTGTTTTGCTGCTTTTAAGTCCTCCCTTGCTGGGGAGGCTTGGGTGATGGCTGTATGGATGCAGGAGGTAGAACAACGCATGGAGCAATTGCCGAGGAGATATTAAAAAATTTTTTCCTCTTTTAGTTCCTGATTATGAATATATTTTTGAGAAGAGGATTATTTTGTTCTCTCCTCACCCACTCCAACCCTCTCCAGTAGGAGAGGGCTTTAAGAGTCTGTCTATACTAGGTCAATCTCCTGATACTATAGTAAGAATACAGCAAATCTATTAATTTTAAAGTGATGAGGTTAAGTCAAGAGTGTTATGGCAGAGAATAACAGAGTAATTTGGTCAGAAGGGATGTTTTTACGGCCTCAGCATTTTCAGCAACATGATCGATATATTGAATCACTGATTAATGGACACGTCAGTGGCTTGCAGCCATATCACTGGGGAATCACTAAACTGAAAGTGGATATGCGATTGCTGGCAATGGGGCAGTTTGCATTGGCCGAATGCTCAGGTATATTTCAGGATGGTGTGCCTTTTGATCTGCCTGAATATGATACTTTGCCTAAGCCTATCGACATTCCAGAAGAAATGCAGAACTGCATAGTCTATTTGTCTTTGCCCGCGCGTCTTGATGGCTCTATAGAAATTGATAGTGATGAAAAACCCAATAGTCTGGCTAGATATCATGCAGTTGAGGTCGAAGTTAAGGATCATAATACCAATTCTAATGAAGTATCTCCGGTTGTTATTGGTAACTTACAAACACGTTTGATGCTAGAGCCTCAAGAAAGAGCGGGGTATATTTGTATTGGCGTTGCTCGAATAATTGAATCACGCAGTGATAAAAATATTCTGCTAGATGAGGAATATCTTCCTCCGTTGATTAACTGTCTGGCAATGTCACGGATAAAAAACTACATCAAAGAAGTTTGTGGTTTGTTGCATACGCGTGGTGAAGCATTAGCCGGTAGGGTTTCAGAATCGGGAAGAGGTGGGACAGCAGAAATATCAGATTTTTTGCTTTTGCAGGTCGTCAATAGGTTAGAGCCTCTTTTTGAGCATTTACAGCACTTGCCTACTCTGCATCCGGTTGATTTTTATCGTATTGCAATACAAGTTGCAGGCGAGTTATCTACCTTTACCAAGAAAAATAAACGCCCAGTCAGTTTGCCAGAATATAAACATGACGATCTACAGCAGACTCTTTCCTATGTCATGGAAGAAATTCGTGATTGTCTGGGCATGGTGCTAGAGCAAAATGCTATTCCAATTCCTTTAACACCGCCTAAATATGGCACGCGTGCAGCAAAAATTCCTGACCAGAATTTACTGAAAAGTGCTTTTTTTGTTTTGGCAGTCAATGCTCAAGTGTCATCTGAGCAGTTACGAAGCCGTTTTCCAGGGCAGGTTAAAATTGGCCCGGTTGAACAGATTCAACAATTGGTCAGGTCATCGTTACCCGGTATAACCGTTAATTCATTACCGGTAGCACCTAGACAAATTCCTTATCATGCGGGTTTTTCATACTTTGAATTAAATAAGCAAGGGGAGTTGTGGCAACAAATGTACAAATCGGGTGGGTTTGCTATTCATATAGCAGGTGATCTTCCAGGTTTGGAACTTGAATTTTGGGCAATTAAGAACGGGTGATAGTGTGAGTCAAGACGACCCTTTTGGTAATTATTTAGATGAAGATAAAACAGTATTAAAGCCTTCTCCTGGAAGGCGAAACCAGAATACTGATACTTCTTCACCTACTCTAACGCAGAATACACGTGTCGATTCGCCTGCTTCTTATAGACAGGATTCATCAGCAGGTACTCAGCAACTTAATTTACATTCTGATGAAAATGTTCTGTTAGGCTGTGCCTTGCCATTATTATCATTAGTGAATCAATTGCGTAACTCTGCCAGTCATGCGGATGTTTCAGGATTGAGAAATGCAATTATCAATGAAATCAAGACATTTGATACCAAAGCCAGACAATCTGGCTGTCCTGTTGACCAGGTACAAACAGCTCGATATGCATTGTGTTCATTGCTGGATGAAGTGGTGCTTAATACCCCGTGGGGCTGTAATAGCATTTGGAGTACCCAGAGTATGTTAATTACTTTCCATAAAGAATCATGGGGTGGAGAAAAGTTTTTTCAGGTTTTAAATAATATTATTTCTCAGCCCGGAACGTATTTTAACTTGCTTGAACTTTTTTATTATTGTCTGAGTTTAGGGTTTGAAGGTAAATACAAGGTACAGGAACAAGGACAAAATAAATTATACGATGTAAGAGAAAACTTATATCAGGTGATTCAAAGGCACAAAGGCGATTATGAGCAGGATTTGTCTTTACATTGGCGAGGAATTACAGACAAGCGCAATGTACTGTCACGCTACATTCCTTTGTGGGTTGTCGGGGCTGTTGCGGCAGCAATATTGACCTTGATTTATATTGGATTTTTATATGCTATCAATCAAAGTTCAGGTGCCGAGATTGGAACGCAATATCAAATCAAAGATACCTTAAATGTTAAGCCTGAAGTCGTCAAAAAAATACAGCCTGCTAGTATCCCTGAAGTTCCACTTACACCGGTCATAGATAAAGTAAGGCAATTTTTGGCAGCAGAAATCGCGGCCAAAAAAGTGGAGGTAGTTGATGAGAATGGCCAGTCTATTATTCGTATCTTGGCGAAAAACTTTTTTGCTTCTGGTAGTGACAAAATACAGTCGAAATATTTACCCTTAATGCAGAAAATTAACCAGGCACTGGAGGTTGTAACGGGGCAAGTTACAGTAGTTGGTCATACCGATAATATACCGATTTTCACTGTGCGTTTTCCATCAAACTGGGTGTTATCACAAGCCAGGGCACAGTCTGTTGCCAATATATTGCTTGCAAATGAACATCATCAAAATAGAGTGCTTGCAGAGGGTCGTGCCGATACACAGAGTTTGGTACCTAATGATTCCGCCAAGCATAGAGCGATGAATCGCCGTGTAGAAATTACCTTTAAGGACTGAATGTGAATAAGATAATCAACTTCTTTAAAAACAAATGGGTTATCCAGTTTTTAGGAATTATCGCCTTGAGTTTGTTGATATGGTTTGTCGCTCCATTGATAGCCATATTGGAACCGGCGATTGTTCGAGTAGTTACAATTCTCACTATTGTCTTACTTTGGTTTGCTATTGCGCTGTTGATTCAAGTTAAAGCCAGCAGAGCTAATGCGCAGATGGTTGATGATTTGGCTGTTGCAGATAGTAATGAGCAAAATGCTGCTGATCTTAATGCCGATCAGGAAGTCGATGAGTTAAAAGATAATTTTGATTCAGCTTTACTCACCTTAAAAAAGTCCAGTAGCAAGACCAGTCAGGGTAAGCACTATTTGTATGATTTACCCTGGTACATCATTATTGGCCCTCCAGGTTCTGGTAAAACAACCGCGTTAATAAATTCAGGCCTTGAATTTCCTTTGGCAGATCGTTTTGGTAAAAATGCGGTGCAAGGGGTAGGTGGCACCCGAAATTGTGACTGGTGGTTTACCGATCAGGCAGTCATGCTGGATACTGCGGGTCGTTATACTACACAGGATAGTCATGAGTTTGTGGATAAAGCGGCCTGGTTTGGTTTTCTGGATTTGTTAAAAAAGCACAGACCCAGAAGACCGCTTAATGGTGTTTTGATTACCATGAGCTTGTCTGATTTGTTACGTTTAACAGAAGAAGAAAGAAGTTCACATGCTAAAGCAATCAGACAAAGAATAGAGGAGCTGACCGAACGCATGGGGGTTCGTATTCCTTTATATATGATGTTTACCAAGACAGATTTAATAGCTGGTTTTACCGATTTTTTTGCTGATTTTGGTAAAGATGAAAGGAGTCAGGTTTGGGGGGTTACTTTTACTGAACAGCAAGAGGATACAATCGACAATATTTCACAAGTCGGCAAAGATTATGATGATTTATTAGCACGTTTAAATCAGAGTGTAAATACGCGCATGCAGAATGAGCGGGATTTGAACAGACGTAATCTGATCTTTGGCTTTCCTCAACGTATATCCATGTTAAAAGCTCCCTTGATAAGCTTTCTGGAAGAATGTTTTGCGGTTAATCGTTATCAAAGTGCGCCCTTATTGCGAGGTGTTTATTTAACCAGTGGTACTCAGGAAGGTACGCCTATTGATCGTTTAATGGGCGTTTTGGCCAATACTTTTAAACTGGATCGTTCGGCATCACCGATATTTAGCGGTAAAGGTAAAAGTTATTTTATTACCCGTTTACTCAAGGACGTTATTTTTGCTGAATCTGAGTTAGTAGGCTTAAATCAAAAAGTTGAAAAAAGGCGTACCTTATTACAACAAATTTTTTATGTTACGGCACTGGTTTTAACCGTCACTTTTACAGGGCTTTGGGTTAACAGTTATATGCAAAACCAAAGCCTGTTAAGCCAATTTACTGAGAACACGGCTGTCTATAATGCTTTGGCACAGCAGGAAGCTAAAAAACCTGTTGATTTTCTTGATTTATTAAAGAAAATGGATGCTTTACGTGCAGTGCGTGATGTATATCCAGAAAGTGATGTGCCCTGGTCTAGCCGTTTAGGGTTATATCAGGGGGATAAGCTCAGACCTTTAGCTGCATCCAACTACGATAAACAGTTAAAAAATCATTTTTTACCGATGATTAAAAACAGACTGGAACAGCGTATGTTGAGTGAAGAATCAAACAATATTGAGATCCTTTACCAATTATTACGTGTGTACCTTATGTTGGGTGATACAGATAAGGCTGATGTTAATATTATTCGTCCCTGGGTAAAAGTAGATTGGGAAACTTTATTCCCGGCTAATGACCAGCAACAATTAATGCAGCATCTTGATTCACTATTAAAGTTAGAACTCCCTGTGCAGACACTGGATGAGTCTTTAATCAAAGAAGTACGCAATATTTTGACTCAAATTCCGGTCGCGCAACAGGTCTATATACGAATTAAAGCTGAGGCATTACAAAACCACGATAATGATTTTATTCTAAGTAATGAGCTGGGATCATCCGGAGAGAGAGTCTTTGCGACTGTTAATGGCTCATTGGTCAGCATGGTTATCCCCGGGCTGTTTACCTACAAAGGCTTTCATCAAGTATTTTTGAATGAAAGTAAAGATCTGGCCAAACAAACTGTTGAGCAACGCTGGGTATTAGGTAAAGACAGTTTTGCAGGAGGTACGGATCTTAATCAATTAGAAAGTAAATTATTTAATTATTATTATGCTGACTATATTAAACGTTGGGATGATTTGTTAGCTAATTTAAAAATCAGAAGACCAGCTAATCTTAATCAGTCCATCGAAATACTTGAAATTGTTTCTGGTTACGATTCACCTTTACGTAGACTTTTAGTCGCTGTTGAAAGGGAAACCTCTTTGACTAAAGTGGCATCAAGCAATGAGGGCGGTGCACTGGATAAGCTGAAACAAGGGGCTGAATCAATTACTGCTGGTTCTAGAATGCAGAAGTTATTGAATACCGCAAAGAGTGTAGGCGGTGAATCATTAGTGGTAGACAAAACAGGACAAGCCGTTGAAAAACATTTTTCAAGATTAAACGAGCAAGTTAAAAAAAGCAGTGCTGGCGGAGCACCTATAGATCAAATCATTGCTGATTTAAGTGCCTTGTACGGGACGATGGCTGATCTTGGTAGCACATCAGATAGTGGTGCCGCAGCAGTAGATATGGCGAAACAAGGCTCTGGTGGGGCTGAGGTCATTGCAAAAATGCAACGTCAGTCAGCGCGATTGCCCGAGCCGATGAAAACGCTGGTTAAAGAATTGGCTTCAGGTAATCAAGGACTGATTATGGGAGGTGTAAGAACGCAATTAAGTAGGATACTACAAACAGACGTTAGCTTATTGTGTAAATCCAGTATTGACGGACGTTATCCAATATCTAAAAGTAGTCGGATTGATATTACATTACAGGATTTCGGGCGCTTTTTCTCACAGGGCGGTGTAATGGATCAATTTTTTAAAACTCATCTGGACACATTTGTCGATACCACGCGTAGGCAATGGCGGGTTATCTCGCAAAATAATCAGACAGTAGGTATTTCAGCATCGACATTAAAACAGTTTCAGTATGCGGCAAAAATCAGAGAGGTGTTTTTTCAGGGAGGGGGGCAGTTAGCTAAAGTCCAATTTGAATTAAAACCCGTTTTTCTGGATGCAAAAGCTTCTAAATTTTGGTTAAACCTTGAAGGGCAACAAACTAATTATCGTCATGGTCCCGCTCGATCCATACGTTTCAGCTGGCCGGGTACAAGTCCAGGGTTAGTACGCTTTGGATTTGAAAGTTTAGATGGAAAGCAATTAAGCGGTTCTGAAGAGGGTGCCTGGGCGTGGTTTAAATTGTTAGATAAGATGAAAGTAAGTCAATCAACAGGTAATACTCATATCATTACTTTTGAATTAAGTGGTTTTACTGCGAAATATGAGTTGCGTGCCAATAGTGTGTTAAATCCATTTTCATTTACTGAATTAACCAACTTTCAATGTCCGAGCAGAATTTAACCAAACCAATGAGTTTAGAACTGGGGTTTTATGGAAAATTGCCTTCAGTGGGTGATTTTGTGTCTCGTCGATTATCTCAGGATTTCATT
>DAOWHF010000277.1:0-12350 GCA_030641565.1 Methylomarinum sp. | reverse complement strand
ATTCTCGAATTCTTTTGAGAATGCTATTATAAGCCACTCTTACGATGATTGAGTAAACTAAATTTATGATGGAATTTGATTTAGAGGTTGATGCCAGTGGGTTAAATTGTCCCTTGCCTTTATTGCGTTTAAAAAAAGGATTAATGGAAATTGAATCAGGTGAAATGCTTAAAATTATTGCAACTGACCCAGCGGCTCATTTGGATATTGGGGTTTATACCGATCAAACGGGGCACACTATTGTTGAATTTTTAAAGGATAATGGAAAACAAGTTTTTTACATTCGGAAGAAATAATTCTAATGTGTATTCTGTTGAAATAGGTGTAAATTCTTGTTTGTGAAACGCTTGGTTAATTTGTTCAAGATTGGCTGGTCTGCCAATAAAGTACGCCTAAGCCAGTCTGAAGCTGAGCAGCTTCTTGCTCGACAAGCATTGGTTAGAATGCTTGCTGATGCCAGGGGTGTCAGTATGAAAATAGGGCAGTTATTTGCTGATGTTGAAGGTAATAGTGATTATCAAACATTAGTTGAAGGGATAGAGCCTTTTCCGTTAAAGCAGATGTTACCTGTGTTGCAAAAAGGCCTAAAAAAACCTGTTAAAAAGGTTTTTAAAAGTATTGATGAAGCTATCTCAGCCGCATCTTTAGGACAAGTGCATTTTGCGCTACTTAAAACCGGTGAAAAAGTCGCTGTAAAGCTTCGTTATCCTGATATTACTGAAGCAATTGATACGGAATTGCGTGTGGCAGGTTTGTTACCTGGGATGGGGCCTGTTAAGCAGTGGGGGTTTGAGCTTGAGGCATATAAAAGTAGTTTAAGAAATAACATGCAACGTGAACTGAATTATCGATCAGAGGCTGAAAGGCAAGATTATTTCTCTCAAGTCGTTAAGGTTGACGGTCTTAATGTGCCTTATGTGTATAAGGAATTATGCAGTGAAAGTGTGTTGGTTCAGTCCAGGGCTTCAGGTGTATTGATTAATGAGGTATCTGGCTGGCCAATATATGACCGCGAAAAGATTGGGGAAATACTGCTAAAAACCTTGTTTAAAAGTTTGTTTGTAGCTGGTGAGGTACATGGTGATCCCCATGCAGGTAACGTCTTTTATGATTATGATAAAGACGGAAGCCCTGTTGTTAGTTTATTAGATTATGGATGTACCATTCATATATCTGAGCAACGGCGATTGGCTTTACTCAAGTTAATTGTTGCCTGTCGTATACAACAGGCAGTTAGTCCTTTGGACTGTTTTGTGGCAATAGGCTTTGATGTAGATAAGTTAGCGCATATTAATGGGTCACTGCCATTGTTATGTCAGTATTTGTTTCAACCTTTTTTGTCTGATCATGCCTTCAAATTATCAGAATGGGAACTGGAAAAGAACATGACTGATTTGTTGGGTGAAAAACGTTGGTGGTTTCGTTCGGCAGGTCCGGCAGATTTATTATTGTTAATGCGTGCG
Organism: Methylomarinum sp.; assembly: GCA_030641565.1. Lineage (GTDB taxonomy): Bacteria > Pseudomonadota > Gammaproteobacteria > Methylococcales > Methylomonadaceae > QPIN01. Next base: position 10,887 of record DAOWHF010000277.1, on the reverse strand, counting down.
TTTCAAGGCTTGGTTGTTCAGTTACAGTTTTTAAAAGTCTCTTTGAATTGGTGGGATATATTACAGCAAGCCGTTGGTGATAATTTGATACAACAGGCAGCTAAGTATGAATTGCCTGTTGCGGGTATAAAAGAACAGCCGCGTTTATGTTTTGCTGATCAAGCCAGTAAACTATGTGTGCAAGTAAGGAATAATGGCAAGCTCACTGTTTCAGTTACTTTGCCAGCTGAAGCAGTATTGGATTTAGAGCAGATTATGCCAGAAGATGTCGCTGAATTATTAAAGAAAAGTGACGTTATTGATTTAAAAAAAATCCTTGAAGATTTGCGTGATCATGGCTTAAAGCCTCAAGTCTTATTTCAACTTGGTAATGCGAGTAAGCAGTATAAGGTGTGGTTAGAATAAGCCATGTGTTTTTTGTAGCCTTGATGTAACAAAGTGAAATCAAGGTTTTTGCACCGTAGATTGTTTAATTTCACTTTGCTGCATCAAGGCTGCATTTATTTTATTTTTGAGTATGCTCTTATGGGTGGTTAAATTTCCTGGTACAGGGTGACATATTGTTTTGCGCTATTTTCCCAGGAAAAGTCTTTTTGCATAGCGGCTATTTGAATCTTTTTCCAGGTCTTTTTATCATTATAAAGCAGTAGTCCACGTTTAATCGCTTCTAATAACGCACCAGGGCTGGCCTGTTTAAAGGAAATACCTGTTGCGGTGTTGTTAGCTAAGCTTTTAGGTAAAGCGTCTTCTATGGTATCTGCTAGTCCACCAGTTTTTCTTACAATGGGGATGGTGCCATAGCGTTGACTATACATTTGGTTTAAACCACAGGGTTCAAAGCGAGAAGGCATAAGGAAAATATCAACACCTGCTTCAATTTGATGTGCAAGGGCTTCATCATAACCGATAGTCACTGAAACTTTCTTTGGATAAAGGCGGGCGAAACTTAATAATTTTTGCTCAACACTTTTATCGCCACTGCCTAATAAAACTAATTGTAATGGCATGCTAACCATTTCGGTGAGGCATTCAATCAGCAGATCAACGCCTTTTTGTTCTACCAGTCGACTGATTAAGCCAAATAAGGGCACTGATTTATTAACAGGAAGTGATGATCGTGCCTGCAATGAGGTTTTGTTTATGACTTTTTTTTCTAAGGTATCGGCAGAATAAGGTTCGCTAATGCTTTTGTCGGTTTCGGGGTTCCACTGATCAAGATCCATTCCGTTGATAATACCGCTTAAAATATCATGCTTGTGGCTCAATAAACCTTCTAAGCCATAACCATATTCTGATGTTTGTATTTCTAGCGCGTAAGTAGGACTAACTGTTGTGATACGGTTGGCATAAGATAATCCACCCTTGATAAAAGAAAGCATGTCGTGAAATTCAAGACCATCATGATGCCATAGCTGGGTTGGCAAATTAAGATCAGTAAATGTAGTCTCTGGAAACATGCCTTGATAAGCCATGTTATGAATGGTAAAAATTGAGGCTGGCTTGTTGCTTTCGAGTGATAATAATGCAGGTACCAGTCCTGTTTGCCAGTCGTTACAGTGAATAACATCAGGTTGCCAGTTTAAGTGTGCTCTGTTCATTGCAACTTCAACGGCAACACGACAGAATAAGGCAAAGCGTGCGGCAATATTATCCCAAGGGTTGCCGGCTTCATCTACATATGGGTTTCCAGGCGTGTCAAAAAAAGCAGGGCAGTCAACTAGCCAGACGATAACCTTGCTATTCGGTAATTGTGTTTCCAGAATGTTAGCGTCCTGATTATTAACTCGAACGGAGCTGATAAACCGAACCTCTTCTGTTGTTTTTATAGATTGGTAGTTAGGTAAAATAATCCGTATTTCCTGATTAATTTTATCTAGTGCCTGCGGTAAGCTACCGGCGACATCTGCTAATCCCCCTGTTTTAATTAATGGGTGGACTTCACTGCTTGCAAAGAGTATTTTTTTCATAATTTTAAGATGATACCCGCTAATGGAGGAAGGGTAAGATTAACTGAATGAGGGAGATTCATCCATGGTGTTGGTTCTGAGGGAGTGGAGATGTTTCCCGTGTTGCTACCATTATAAAAGCTGGAGTCAGAATTAAATATCTCAGTGTAATTGCCTTCACTTGGAACGCCAATGCGGTAGTTTTGTCTGATAACAGGGGTAAAGTTTAATATGATAATTAACTCTTCCTCAGCTGTTTTTCTACGGTAACTGATAATTGAGTGATTAACATCATGGCAATCAATCCATTCAAAGCCTTGATGATCAAAGTCATGTTGAAATAATGAGGGATGATGGGTATATATTTTGTTTAAGTCTTTAACCAGCTTTTTTATGCCATTATGGCTGGGGTAATCAAGCGTATACCAGTCTAGAGCTTGGTTAAAATTCCATTCAGTGCCTTGAGCAAATTCACAGCCCATAAATAATAGCTTTTTGCCGGGATAGGTGAACATAAAGGTATAAAGCAGGCGTAAATTAGCAAAACGCTGCCATTCATCTCCTGGCATTTTATTGATCATGGAGCCTTTCCCATGAACCACTTCATCATGAGAAAAAGGTAACACAAAATTTTCTGAGAATGCATAAAGCATCCCAAAAGTTAGGTTGTCATGATGATGCATCCTATGGACAGGGTCTTGCTGCATATATGAGAGCATGTCATGCATCCAGCCCATATTCCACTTCATAGAAAAGCCAAGTCCTCCTGTCCATGTTGGGCGTGTGACTTGAGGCCAAGAGGTCGATTCTTCGGCGATAATAACAGTGCCAGGGTGCTGCTCATGGGTAATTGAATTCATGTGTCTCATAAAATCAATGGCTTCTAGGTTTTCATTTCCTCCGTGAATGTTAGGAATCCAGTCATTAGCTTCACGTGAGTAGTCTAAATAAAGCATAGATGCAACGGCATCAACTCTCAATCCATCGAGATGGAATTCCTCTAACCAGAAGTTAGCACTAGCCAGTAGGAAGTTTTTTACTTCATTGCGACTGTAATTGTAAATTAATGTGCCCCAGTCCCTATGTTCGCCTTTGCGAGGGTCTTCATGTTCATAAAGTGCTGTGCCATCAAAGTTAGCAAGAGCAAAGGCATCTTTAGGAAAGTGAGCCGGAACCCAGTCAAGGATGACGCCGATATTATTTTGGTGGCATACATCAACAAAATAACGAAAATCATCAGGTGATCCGTGGCGGCTAGTGGGCGCAAAATAGCCGGTGGTTTGGTAACCCCATGAGCCATCATAAGGATGTTCGGTAATCGGTAGTAGTTCTATGTGGGTAAAGCCCATTTCCTTAACGTAATCAACTAATTCTACAGCGAGCTCTCTGTAGCTAAGAAAGCCTCCTTGATCATTAAGTCGCCAAGAGCCGATATGGACTTCATAAATAGACATGGCTTCATGTATCCAGTCATGTTGTTTGCGCTGTTCCATCCATGTGATGTCTAACCATTTGTATTGGTTTTCATCAAATACAATGGAGGCTGTTTGAGGGCGAAATTCAAATTGTTGACCATAAGGGTCGGTTTTAAGCAGAATTTCGTTGGTTTGACGACTTAAAATTTCAAATTTATAGCAGCAACCCGCTTTAAGGCCGGGAATAAATATCTCCCAGATACCACTATTTAAATTACGCATAGGATTGCAGCGGCCATCCCAGCGGTTAAAGTCGCCTACTACGCTGACACGTTGTGCATTAGGAGCCCAAACAGCAAAGTGTACGCCTTTGATGTTATCAATTGTCTGTAAATGTGCGCCTAATTGTTTGTAAATGTGCCAATGGTTTCCCGAAGAAAATAGATGTTGATCAAATTCTGGTAACACCGAGCCAAAGTCGTAAGGGTCGTAGGATTGGTGTTTATTGCCTTGTTTATCAACATGGGTCAGTTGATAATGTGTGGGAAGGTCGTTTTTTGTTGTTTGGTATTGAAAAAAATCGGTCTCGGGAATTCTGTTTAGAGCTTTTCCTTGTGATGTGCCTAGATGAATAGTTTCAGAATAAGGTGCGTAAACGGTTATAGTGGTAATTTTATCTTTATGATGGCGACCTAAAATAGAAAATGCATCATGATGTTTTGCTTCAGTAATCTGGATGAAATCAGCGTTTAATTGATCTTTTTTAGCTTTTTTGTTCACTTTGCAATGCCCCATGAGAGTGGATTGTAGTAGAATGCGTTTTAGCAAATGTTATCAAATTTCTAGGTTAAAGATTAAATAAATTGAAAATTTATAAAAATAGTTGATTAAAGAGGTTTTAATTGTCTGCTAAAGAATAATAACGATGATAGTCCTAATTCTAAAAATAAGGGGATATATATGTCAGAATCAAAAAACCCACATCATGAACGTTTTGTTAGTCAGTTGACACGTAACACGGTTGCTTTGATTTTAGCCGGTGGGCGTGGAACGCGATTACATCAGATGACTGATTGGCGAGCAAAGCCGTCAGTTCCTTTTGGTGGCAAATTCCGGATCATTGATTTCCCGTTATCAAATTGTATTAACTCGGGAATACGTAAAATTGGTGTTTTAACGCAATATAAGGCCGACCCTTTAATTAAGCATATACAGCAGGGATGGGGTTTTTTAAGAGGTGAGTTTGGTGAATTTGTTAATTTGATGCCTGCTCAGCAAACTGCCCAGGGAGGTGGATGGTATGAGGGTACTGCTGATGCTATTTATCAAAGTATAGATATGCTTCGTCGTGAGAATTCTGAGTATGTATTGATTCTAGCGGGTGATCATATTTATAAAATGGATTATGGTGCTATGCTAGCTGATCATGTGGATAAAGGCGCTGACTTGACCATTGGTTGTCTTGAGGTTTCATTAGATGAGGCTAAAGAATTTGGGGTTATGCATGTTAATGAAAATAGGCAGGTTCAGGAGTTTGTTGAAAAGCCATCAAATCCACCGTGTATTCCAGGGCGTTCAGATATAGCATTAGCATCAATGGGAATTTATGTTTTTAATACTGAGTTTCTTATTGAGCAATTGATTAAGGATGCTGAAAGACCTGGGTCAACTAGAGATTTTGGGCATGATATTATTCCTTCTGTCATTGATGGTTTTAATGTTAATGCTTATCCATTTTTAAATTTGCAAGGCGAACAGAGTTATTGGCGTGATGTAGGTACGCTGGATGCATATTGGTCTGCCAATATGGAGCTAATTGGGGTTAATCCTGATTTGAATTTGTATGATAAAACCTGGCCTATCTGGACCTATCAGGCGCAAAATCCACCGGCTAAATTTGTTTTTGATGATGACGATAGACGAGGACAAGCAATAGACTCCATGATTTCTGGGGGCTGTATCATTTCAGGTGCTACAGTTAGGCATTCTTTAGTATTCTCCGATGTCAAGGTCAATTCTTATTCAACTGTTGAGGATACCGTTATTTTGCCGGAAGTTGAAATTGGTAGGCATTGCCGCATTACTCGAGCCATTATAGAAAAAGGCTGTCACATTCCAGAAGGTACTGTTATTGGTGAAGATAAGGCTGAAGATGAGAAAAGGTTTCAAGTGAGTCGTGGTGGTGTCGTGTTAGTAACACCTGAAATGCTTGGGCAACAGCGACATCATGTAAGGTAAACCTATCCCTTGCTATTTACATGTTACTTGAAGATAGTTCATATCATAAGGCTTTTTGTGCCGTAGATAATTGTCTACGGCTATCAAAATGACCTTGAATAAGCTTCAAAGTATTCGATTATTAAATTTATATACGAAAAATGATCAATCCTTTAAACAGTCGTAGAGCTGGTGTATTACTTCATGTCTCTTCATTGCCAGGTGGTGGAGATTTTGGTCAAGAAGCCTATAATTTTGTAAACTTTCTTCATGATTCCGGTGTCACTGTCTGGCAAACATTACCCTTAGGTATGACGCATGATGATGGTTCTCCTTATCAATGCTTATCTGCTCATGCAGGTAATCCCTCATTTATTAATATAAACTGGCTGAAAAGAAAGGGATGGTTAGAAAGCTCTGAACAATGTGAGGAATGTTATTCGGATGATGCTTTTACTAAAAGTTGTTTAATAACGAAAGCCTTTTGTGAATTTCAAACGCTTGCTAGTAAAGAGGATAAGGCCTGCTTTAATCAATTTTGTCAGGATAAATCAGGCTGGCTAGATGACTTTACTTTATTTGTAGCACTGAGGCAAGAGTTTGGTAAGCGATGTTGGAATCAATGGCCCGCACCCTTAAAGAATAGAAAGCCGGCGGCCATTAAAGAGGCTCAACTGCGTTTGAGTACCTTGATTGAAAGTCTTAAGTTTGAACAATTTGTTTTTTTTGAGCAATGGTCTGAGTTAAAGGCGTACGCTAAAGAAAAGGGCGTTTTTCTCTTTGGTGATATTCCTATCTTTGTTGCTTATGATAGCTCTGATGTTTGGGCGAATAGAGATATATTTAAGCTGGATAAAGCGGGTGAAATGTCTGTTGTTGCAGGTGTTCCTCCTGATTATTTTTCTGAAACGGGTCAGCGCTGGGGAAATCCACACTACGATTGGGAATATCTTCATAGAACAGGGTTTAAGTGGTGGACTGATAGAATAAAAACTCAAAATGAACTTTTTGATATTCTCAGAATTGATCACTTCAGAGGGCTGGAATCCGCTTGGGAAATTCCGGCAGATGAAGACACGGCGATTAATGGCCAATGGGTTGTGGCACCAGGTAAAGCATTGCTAAATGCTATTACAAAAGAATGCGATTCAATTGCTTTGGTGGCTGAAGATCTAGGGATCATTACAGAAGAAGTTGATGCCTTAAGAAATGAGTTTAATTTACCGGGTATGAAAATCTTACAGTTTGCTTTTGATGGTAGTGCTGATAATTTTTATTTGCCGCATAATCATGAAAAAAATAGTGTTGTTTATACTGGAACACATGACAATGACACTACATTAGGTTGGTTTGAATCACTTAATGACCATGAAAGACATAGAGTTTATGAGTATTTGGGGTTTTCTAAGGTTTCTATGCCGTATACATTAATTGGAGCAGCGTTGGCATCAGTTGCAAATTTAACAGTTATACCGATGCAGGATGTTTTAGAGTTGGGTTCGGAAGATAGGATGAATGTACCGGGTACCTGTGAGGGAAATTGGCAGTGGCGTTTTGAATGGAAACAGTTAGCTGGAGGGCAGGCCGATAGGTTGAGGCATCTGGTTAAATTGTTTGGGCGATAGGATTGTCAACAAACAACAAAGGTCGGATGGACAAAGGCTATTTCGTGCCCATCTTACCTGTCTATCTGCTTTGGTTAATCAATCATCATCCTTAGCTGTCTTTTGTTCAGGGATAGGCAGTAAAGGAATGTTGTATTCTGAAATAATGGAATGAATCTTGTCTTTGTTTTTATCTATTAATTGTTCAATTATTTGTTTTCTTTTGTTGTCACCATAACGAACCCCCATAGCAATTGAGAAATCAAATTTCATTGCTGGAGTTGATTGCATTGGAATGATGTTATAAGTGTCTTTAGGGCTTTGTGATACGACATAACCTGCCATAGGCCCCCAAAGTATAACGATATCAATCTTTCTCGCCTTAAGATCTTTGTCAATTTGCATTGCCGCATTATTTTTATCATCACCCGTCATGGTTTGATAAGGAATGCCTTGGTCTAGCAATCCATTTTTATGCAGCCATGTTGTGCCTGGACCTCGGTCAAACATCGCAATCTTTAATGACTCTTCGCGCTGTAATGATAACTTACTTAGTTGAGAAGGGTTAACAATATCATCCCAGCCTCGTCCCTTAGCGATAAGCATGACATAGGTAGAGTGGTAATAAGGTTTTGTGGTCTTAGCAAAGTCAAAACCGACAGGTAGCCCCATTACAACATCACATTTATATTGATCTGTATCATCAATTTGAGATTTTAGTGTGTTACGAATAAAACCAATGCGTTGTGGGAACCAGTAATACTCAAGCTTCTGGTTGAGTTGTTTGGCGAACAATTCAGCAATTTTATTTTCAAAACCATCTTGTGATTTTGTAGAGTAAGGGGGATGAAGCGGATCAGCGCAAACCCTGAATGTATCTTCAGCAAATACTGATAAAGAAAGTGCTGTAAGGCATAGGCCAATGATTGATTTTTTATAACCGGAAAGTGCTTTCATTAAGGTGGTGGTATTTTCAGGAGTATTAGGTTTTCTGATGTGGTTATTATAGCTTATTTTATAAGTATAGGATGAAAGGGGAGTGTAATCCTTGATTTTATCCGAGAGAAGGCTGGGAAATTGCATAGAGCTCCTGATAGGCGTCCTCTGCTAAACGCTATTGTTTATTTTCATTGAGCGTAAGTTCAATGCTATGCGCTTTTAGTGCAAGGCTTTAGCTTCTACATATTTGATTAGGTTAATTGAATAAAAAAAATATTACGCAGAGGACACAGAGAAGAGATAGAGTCAGGATATTTATTTTCCCTGAGTACGCCTTGTTTTCGGTGTTAATTGTTCTTTTTAATGTGACAAGTTGAGGGCTTTTAGTTCGTAGTGGTTGAGTATTTGCTTGTTTTGTAACTATAGGCGGAGTAACAGGTAAAAAAAAGCCCCAGCCGATTTAAAATCGGCTGGGGCTTTTTATCACTAAAAGTTGATCGTTAGATCGACTTAGTTATTAGGTAGTGAGAATACAGTAAATGTACCACCTAATTTAGTGAAAGAGCTTAAGCTTCTGTATGCACCTACAGCACCCAGGCCTTCAGTATCTGAATCAGATTCGCCTGAGTCAAGACCAGCCGCGATACCAATACCAGCCCAGCCACCAATACCTGACAATACGCCAACATATTGTTTGCCTTTATAAGACCAAGTATTTACGTTACCGATAATGCCTGAAGGTGTTTTGAATTTATATAATTCTTTACCTGTTTTAGCATCAACTGCTTTCAAGTAACCTTCTAGTGTACCGTAGAATACAACGCCACCAGCTGTTGCAACAGAACCAGACCAAACAGAGAAAGTTTCTTTGTTAGACCATTTGATTTTACCTGTTGTAGCATCAAAAGCAGTAAACTGACCTAAGTTAGTAGTACCGTCTTTTTTACCTGTCATGACATCAGCACCTGCTGGCATCATAGTTAGAGTAGCACCTACATAAGGTTGACCTGCAGTGTATGAAACTTCAAAAGGTTCATACTCCATGCATAAGTGGTTACCAGAGATGTAGAATAGTTTAGTTTGTGGAGAGTAAGAAACAGGCTGTTGGTTTTTAGAACCTAACGCCGCAGGACAAACACCTACAGTGTTTTCATCTTCACCATTTTGTTCTGTACTGTACTCAGCAACAACTTGTGGACGACCAGATTTCATATCAACATGAGATGCCCAGTTAACAGATGCGTCGAATTTTTCAGCAACTAATAATTCACCTGTTACACGGTCAAGCGTGTATCCAAAACCGTTACGGTCGAAATGCACGATAGTTTTGCGCATTTTACCTTTAACTTTTTGGTCAACTAATACAGTTTCGTTGATACCATCGTAATCCCACTCATCATGTGGAGTCATTTGGTATACCCATTTAACTTCACCTGTGTCAGCATCACGAGCCCATAAAGACATAGACCATTTGTTGTCGCCAGGACGTTGTACAGGGTTCCATGTAGAAGGATTACCAGAACCGTAATACACTAGGTTTAGATCTGAATCGTAACTGAACCAGCCCCATGTTGTACCGCCACCAATTTTCCATTGGTCGCCTTCCCATGTGCTAGTACTAGAGTTTTTACCAACAGGTTGAACTCTACCGTCTTTCCATGCAGTTGTTTTCTTAGGATCGATTAATGTATCGCCATCAGGGCCCATACTGTAACCTTTCCAATCTAGTTGACCAGTGCGGATGTTGTAAGCAGCTAAGAAACCACGTACACCGAACTCACCACCAGAAATACCAGTAATAACTTTGTCTTTAACGACTAAAGGTGCTTGAGTGTTAGTCATGCCTAATTTAGGATCACCGTTTTGTACACTCCAAACGCGTTTACCAGTTTTAGCATCTAATGCTGTTAATACAGTATCAGATTGTTGTAGGAAGATTTTTCCATCACCATAAGCTAAACCACGGTTTACAGTGTCACAACACATAACAGGAATTGTTACGTCTGCGTCCATAGTAGGTGTGTATTCCCAGATTACTGATTGTGTCGCCTGATCAAGTGCGTAAACAGTGTTAGGGAAAGGTGTGTGTATGTAGATAATATCGTTAACAACTAAAGGGCCGCCTTCATGTCCACGAAGTACACCTGTAGAAAAAGACCAAGCAGGCTGCATGGTTTTGACGTTATTAGTGTTGATTTGATCTAATTTACTGTAACGAGTACCTGCGTAGTCGCCGCCCCAGCTAGCCCAGTTAGCAGGGTTTTTTGTTAAGTTCTCAACACCGCTGTTAGCAGTCGATACTGTAGGTACAGAAATTACTGCAGCGACAGTTGAAGCAAGCAGCAAGCTCTTTAAAGGCTTCTTCATATGTTTCCTCCAATGTAATCTGTGAAAAGACAGAGTACGGTTTATATGTTATTTAAGACTAATATTAGTTTTTGGATGACTTTCTTTTTTATTCTTTTTATGCTTAACAAGAATTTAAGTTGATCAGCCATACCAGCTGTGTAAATTGAATGATTTTGAGTTAAAAGTCAACTATTAAAGCCATTTGATTGGTAATATAAATTGGCTGTTTGTATTGTTTTTCTAAAATGCGATTGCTAAGTGTATGAAAATTCAAGGCTCCTGATTTTGTCGGGATAATTCAAGGTATGTAATATTTGTTGTGTTTTAATGGGGTGGCATCTATTAAAAAATATCAACATAGGTGAGGAGAGATAATGGGACTGTCAGAGATCTTGTTTGTACTAATTGTTTTTCTTT
>DAOWHF010000298.1:0-2984 GCA_030641565.1 Methylomarinum sp. | reverse complement strand
TTTTAATGAGCTTAGAAACAAGCCTATACCGCCAACTGCTAAAACCAGTATCACTATTAGATCAAATGCGCTCATTCTTACAAAACTAAAATGTATAGATGATATGACACCAAAAATCAGTGATGCAATTGACCCTAAAGTTAACAGCCAACCTATCCAGTTTTTGCTATTGTAGAAGACAATTCCAACTCCAAAAATGAATGGAATCATTACCATTCCACTGGTTACACCATAACCGGAAAAACTATACAATCGCATTCCGGATCCAAAACTTGAGGTGACCGAAATAGAATTTAACAAAAGATAAAACCCCGTACACATCATTATCAAGCCCACAAAAAAACTACCGATACCACCTGATGTACCACCTGCACCGTTCATGATTGCTTTAATCCTCTAAATAATATTGATGACGCTTTACACTCTCTGTTCTCGAAGATCGGATAATGCGGCATTTGTTAATCATGATTGCTAAGAAAATAAGCCAACAAACGCAAATCCGATACCGACATAGATTGCCGCTTCAATTGATCCTATTGCAACATTTTGTTGTTCACCGACTTCATCTGCAATGTTAACCTTGGGGAGTAATATATGTCTCAATATTATTGATAATAAGGTTTGTGAAACAAAAATAATAATGGCCATAATCACCCAGGCCAATACAGAAAAGGCTAAAACACCAGGATCATAAATGACTAAGCCTGATGTGGCTGTAATGGCTAATGCAACGCCTAAACGATATCCTGAAAAGCGAATAGCCAAGGCGATATTACCCCCTTTAATTTCGCCTTGTAAAGTTTTGCCTTTGTCTTTATGGCGACGATTAAAAACAGTATTACGATACAGCGTTGCAAGGATTAAAATAATTTGTGAGATTAAAAAGATCCCGATTACGATAGCCAGTCCCAAGAAAGTTGAGCCGTCAACCCAGGACATAGCTGCGCGAATGATAATGGCTGTGGCGATCAGATTAAATGCATCTACTATACCGGCTGCGACATTGCCGGCCATGATTTCATCGTGTATTGAAATTTGTCGTAAACCAATCTTATCAAAGATTTTGCGGGTAAAGCCCATAAAGACCATTGAAGCAATACCATAACTCCCCATTAAGGTGATTTCTTCCACGTAAGTTGATCCGGCATCACCAGCGACCACGCCCATCATTAAAACGGCAACAGCGATGATGGCTCCAGCTAATGCTATGCCAGCGGCAAAATTATCTTTGTGCGCTAATAATTCTTGTAAAGAAATGCCAGCAATACTTGCAGCTAATACACGGAGTGTTGCCATAAAGCCCATTAAGATGACAAAATCAATCGCATAATAAGCTAAGGATGCATCGCTGAGCATAATCAATTGTGTTAAATTTTCCATTACTTTGACCTTTTATTAAGTGTTATTTGCCACCAAAACTACGACTGCCAGAATAGCTGCGTGAACTGTTTCGTGCGCTGCTGCTACCAAAAAAACTGGAACTGCGTTTGGTTACAGACTGGCTTTTATTAGATGAAGATTTATTGCCACTAAAATAGCTAGAACTACGTTTGTTGTTGGTTTTATCTGCATGTCGAGCGCCGCTGTTGCTACTGCCGTATTTTTTAGTAAAGTGACTCGATTGAGTTGATTTTTGCTGAGCGTATGTGCTCACCCGTTGCCGGCCTTTAACTGAACCATATTGTTTTCTTGGCTTTGCCGGGGTATAGCCCTTGTCGCGCATAGTGTTATTGCGCTGACGAGTTTGATTACGATCAGAATTACTGCCGTAGGTATTTCTACCGTAGTCATTGTAATAAGAATAATGGGGTCGTCTGTTCCAGTCGTTATAGTAGATAGGAGACTGATTGTATAAGCCGCCTCTCATTAAACTACTGAAAAATGCGTATTGTCCATACCAATGCCACATCGAAGAACCGGAGCTATTCTGGCGATATTCTCCATAGCTGGGATTACCGACTAAATAACTACCCGGCGTCACCGTTTCCCCACGGACATTGGCCATTTGGCTGTCTTTAGGAATACTAACCGTCTCTAATTGCCCATCTGACAGCTCGGCCATGGTATTGATTAAATCAAGCAGGGCATCATTAAATACCAATGGATCGGCTGCAATATCAATTGAAACCAGAGATTGATGAGCCTGTTGAAATTGTTGTTTATTTTCAGGCTCTCGATTAACCTTTTTTAAGCGCTTTACAAGTCCGGTGTATAAAACACCTCTTTCAGTTGAATCATCTGCCATTGATTCTGCAATCGGTCTAAAATCCGGCTTTATTTGTGCTAGCTTTTTTGCATAAATATCTACGATTTTGGCATTAGTTAACTGTCGGATATATAACATACCTTCTAAGGTAACTAATTTTTTTTCAACTTTTGAATATTCACCTTGCAGTTGCTTGGAATAATTATTGCCGCAACCCGTTAGCGCCAATAGTGACGTCAGCAACAGTAATGGTATGAGTCGTCCCACTATGGCATTACGGTAAACCATAAAACCTCCTTAATATAATCATGTTTATTGGCTAATATTTGCCAGGGCTTGTTGAATTGCCTGAGTCGTCGGTCGATTATCATCATTAGCTATGATGAATAAACTGGAGGTTGTAATTTTAGTATTGGCATGGGGGTTAGTATCACATAGCCCTGTTTCACTATTGATATAAGCCACTGCAGTACCCAAATCTTGCTGTATCAATTGACAAACAATATCTTTCCAGCTTAATTCCCTAAGATTCACTTCATAGCGCAAATATAAGTCACCTGTTGAAGAAAATAAATTTTCAATAATTTGCTCTGCGCCTGGCGTGATGACTGTACGAATTAACATCTCAGGATAGGCGCGCATAGGACGAATAATAACATTAGCACCCGCGAGTCGAAACCGTTGCCGATTATCATCATCTACGCATTCAGCCAATATTAACGAATCATCCCTCAACTTTAATTCCTGTAAGCGATGCAAAATATCAAAGGTTCTGCTG